>CALAZQ010000288.1 GCA_937926325.1 uncultured Planctomycetaceae bacterium
ACCGAGCGGCTCACGAACCATCGGCGGCCACAGGGCGAACCGGTGCCCGGTCAGCTGTCACCTCGAGTGACCCGCCGGCCACCCGGATCACCCGGTCGCAATAGGCCGTCGTCGAAAGCCGGTGGGCGATCATGATGATCGTCAGCTGCCGGGAGAGCCGGTCGAGGGTGTCCATCAGGGCCTTTTCGGTGCCGTCATCGAGGGCACTGGTCGCCTCGTCGAGCACCAGCACCGGGGCCTGCTTGTAGAGCGCCCGGGCAATGCCCACCCGCTGCCGCTGGCCCCCCGACAGCCGAATGCCCCGCTCGCCCACGCGGGTGGCAAAGCCCTCGGCCAGGCTGTCGATAAAGCCCGCAATCTGGGCCTGCTCGGCCGCCGCCCGCAGCCGCTGCTGGTCGACCTGCTCAGGCGGCAGGCCCAGGGCGATGTTGGCGGCAATCGAGGCGTCGGCCAGGAAGATGCTCTGCGGGACGTGGGCAATGTTGGCCTGCCAGGCTTCGGCAGCGACTTCACGGCCATCAATCAGCAGCCGGCCGGCGGTCGGCGGCAGCAGCCCCATGATGATGTCGGCCAGCGTGCTTTTGCCGCTGCCGGTGGGCCCAACCAACGCCACCCGGTCGCCCCGCCGAATGGTCAGCGACACCTCACTGAGCACCGGCGGCAGGTCGGGCCCATACCCAAAGCTGACCCGGTCAAGGCAGATTGCCTCAGTGAACGGGCAGGGCTCGGCCGGCGGCCGGTCGGCCTCGGGGGCGGGCTGATCGAGCAGGTTGAGCACCTGTTCGAGACTGGCGATGTTGGCCTGCACCTGGGCCAGCGAGGTATAGCTCTGCTGCAAAGCCGGCAGCAGCCGCTGGGCCCCGAGGGCGAGCGCCCCCAGCACCGGCAGGGCCCCGGCCAGTCCCGCCGGCCGCGAGACCAGCAGATAGGCCAGCCCCGCCACCGCCACCAGGCCGAGGGCCTCAATCACATAGCGGGGAAAGCCGCTGAGCAGTTCGGCCCGGGCCCGCAGCTGCCGCAGCGGCCAGTCGTTGTCGCGATAGCGGGCCAGATAGACCGGCTGCGACCGGTCGAGCAGCACATCGCGGATGCCGCCGATGCCCTCCTGCACACACTGCACCAGGTTGCGGCCACACTCCGCCGCCCGCCGGCTGTTGGCCACCAGGGCCTTGCGGGTCAGCCCGGTCACCAGCAGATAGAACCCGCCAAAGCTGGCCACCACCAGAAAGGCAACCGACGGGTCGATCAGCACCAGGCCGACCGCCATCGCCACGATCACCAAGCTGTTGGTCACCAGCAGCAGCAGCGGGTTGATGACGCTGTTGACCATGCTCGAGATGTGGCTGGTGACCGCCACGATCAGGTCGCTTGAGTTGCGGCTGGCATGGACCGGATAGGGCTGATAGAGCGTGCGGCGATAGGCCTCTTGCGACAGGTCGCTGCCGATGCCCGCCCCCACCCGGCCGGACAGCCAGAGGTTGACCAGCCGGATGACGCCGGCGGCCAGGGCGGTGCCGGCAAAGAGCAGCGTCAGCGGCAGCAGCAGCCCGCCGCCGGCGTCGATGCCCAGCCGGCCGGCCAGGCTGCGAACCCAGGCCAACTGCCAGAGCCGGTCGGGGTCGGCCAGCACACTGAGGAAGGGCACCACGGCGGCGAGGCTGGTCAGTTCGGCCGCGGCACTGGCCAGCATGGTGGCCGTAAGGGCCGCCAGGTGCACCTTCCGCTTGGCCGGCAGGTGCCGCCACAGCCGCAGCAGAAGAGACCGAGTCGATGAGTGCG
>CALAZQ010000289.1 GCA_937926325.1 uncultured Planctomycetaceae bacterium
CGGCCAGCCTCGGCATTCCACTCCAGCGGCCGCCCCAGCCGGCAGGCGATGTTGCCCAGGTGGCAGGTGGTGGCACTGGCATGCTGGCTCACCACATCAGACACCGGCTGCCGCCGGGCCTCGACACAGTCGAAGAAGTTCCCCATGTGGTTCATGATCGCCTGAATCTTCCCGGCCCGTTCAGGACGGCTGAGGTTGTCGAAGTCATAAACCGTGAAGGCATCGCGGGGCAGTGGCTTGTCGGCCAGGTCCTCAACCGGCTTGCCGGTAAGGCTGCCTCGGTTGACGAAGATCCGACCCTCGCTGCCGGTAAACATGATGCCGGTGCGGCCGTGATCGGCAACGCTCATCGTGACGCCACCGGGGTAGCGGTATTCCACTGCATACTCCAGCGGCACGTTGAAGCCGTTCGGCGTGGTTGGATACCGGGCCGTTCCCTTGACCCCGATCGGCTCGCTGCCGATCGCCCACTGGGCAATGTCGAGGTGGTGCGCCCCCCAGTCGGTCATCTGGCCGCCGGAGTATTCGAGCCACCAGCGAAAGGTGAAGTGGCAGCGTTCTTTGATGTAGGGCACGCTCGGGGTCTGGCCCTGCCAGAGGTTCCAGTCGATGCTCTCCGGCGGGGCGGCGGGCTGAAACGGCCCCCCCACCTCGTTGGCCCCAATGACAACATCGACCCGCTGGAGTTTTCCCAGCCGACCCTGCCGGACCATTTCGACGGCGGTGCGAAAGCGATGGTCACTCCGCTGCCACGAACCGACCTGCACAATTCGCCCTGTCTGCTGAACAGCCTTCAGGATTTCACGCCCCTCGGCCACCGTGAGCGTCAGCGGTTTCTCACAATAGACATCTTTTCCCGCCTGCACGGCGTCGATGATCATCTTCGAGTGCCAGTGGTCGGGAGCCCCGATCAGCACAATCTCGACCCGCTTGTCATCGAGCAGCCGGCGATAGTCCTGGTGGCGGCTCGTGACTCCAGCGTAGATCTCTTCCGGTGTCGCCTTGACCTGCTGGGTCACCTTCTTGTCGACCAGCGAAAGGTCAAGCACCGCCTTGTCAGCATCGGCGATCGCCACGATGTCGCCGTAGGGCTTGGCCCGTTCGGCGATTACGCTGCCCTGATAGCGGAAGCCGATCACTCCCAGACCAGGCCGTGAGTTCTTCAGCCGTGCCGCCGTCGCCGGCTGGGTTTCCGCTGCGGTCCCGGCCCGTACCAGGGCGAGTGTTGCCGCTGCCGAATGCCCCAGAAATGCCCTGCGATCCATCTGCCACCTCCGCGTAAACGTTCCCAGCCAAACTCGCTTCTATCGACACATTGTGACGAGCCCCCTACCCACTGTCATGCAGTTTTTCAGCCACCCGCTGACAGGTTTTCCGGCTGCAAGCGGTCGCGGAACCCAGCGGTGTATGCTCTGGTGGCAGTCAGCGTGAGCCGTGTCAGAACTATGTCGCAACCGCCACCGTCAACTCGACCGGACGATGCCGCTGCCACCCCCCATGTGGCCCTGCTGGTCGAAACATCGCGAAGCTATGGCCGCGACATCCTGCGGGGCGTGAACCGCTGGATACAGGAGCACGGGCCATGGTCGGTCTTTCTTGAACTGCGGGGGCTCGACTCGTCCGTACCCCGCTGGCTGCGAGGCTGGCAGGGTGATGGCATTCTGAGCCGAACCGGTTCAGCCGCAATGGACAAGGCAATCGCCGCGACCGGCCTGCCGGCTGTCGAACTGCGGGCCTCAAGGCTTCCTCACCAGCGGCCCTTTGTTGGCGTCGACAACAACCAGCTCGGCCAGCTTGTGGCCGAACATCTGACCGACAACGGCTTCACCAATTTCGCCGTCTTCGACGTTGATACCGAAACCTATTTCGAAGAGCGTCGAGATGGCTTCATTCGGTTTGTCGAAGGCCTCGGCCGCAGCTGCCACACCTATCATGCTGGCCGCGGTGGCGAGCACCCGACCGACTGGGAACGGCATCAAGCGGCTGTCGCCGACTGGGTGCAGACCCTTCCCAAGCCGGTCGGCATCCTCGCCTGCACCGACCAACTCGGCTTCTGGCTGCTCGATGCCTGCCGTCGAGCGGGCGTTGCCGTGCCTGAGGAAGTGGCCGTGGTGGGCGTCGAAAATGATGAAACCCTCTGCCAGATGGCAACGCCCCGGCTGTCGAGCGTGGCCTTTGATGGCGATCGCGTCGGCTACGAAGCGGCCGCCCTGCTCGACCGGCTGATGCGGGGCGGGCCGCCCCCGGAACAGCCGCTGGTCGTGCCCCCACGCGGGATCGTCACCCGCCAGTCGAGCGACATCGTCGCAATCGCCGATACCCAGGTGGCGGCGGCCCTGCGGATCATCCGTGAGCATGCCTGTCACGGGCTCACGGTGGGCGAACTGGTCAATCAGGTCGACCTGTCGCGAACGGCGCTCGAACGCCGGATGCGGGAGGCAATTGGCCGAACGCCCGGAGAGGAAATCGGCCGAGTCCGCTTTGCCCGAGTCAAGGCGTTGCTGCTGGAGACTGACCTGCCCCTCAACGCCATCGCCACTCGTTGCGGCATGGAGCATCCGCAATACATGGCTGAAGCCTTCAAGAAACGCTTCGGACTGACGCCGGGGGCCTACCGCACGCAGCAACGCGGAGACTGACAACGATCGAACGAGTCACCCCGCATCAACGGCCCTTCAGATCAAAATTGATTTCGTTGGAACCTTCAGCAACTTCAGCCGTGAGTCGACTCTGGGCGTGGTACTGCGGCGGCAGGCGTTCTTTGGTTTCAAAAAAGTTGCCCTCGTCGTCGTAGCCTTCGCCCCCCGTGCG
>CALAZQ010000290.1 GCA_937926325.1 uncultured Planctomycetaceae bacterium
TGGATGAACTGCGTGTCGAGTTTCCAGCCACCGGGGTCAGCAAAGCTCTCGGCCTCAACGAGGATGCAGGGTCCGGACTGAGCAGCCTGGAGACCGACTCCTCCGGTCAGAAACAGAGAACTAAAAACCAGGCTCTTCGTCCATCGGCCAAGCTGAAACATCTGGTTGCCTCCGAAATGCATGGTCACTCCTTCTGCGTGCGACATACCCTACTTGATGCGGTGCTGAGGGATTGCTGTCATCATCATCTTCACCATGAACCTCATCATTGGTGCAGATAATAACAAGCCATTGCAAGGCTGTGGCGTACGGTTGGCCCGGCAACCAGCAATGACCGTTCCGATCAACGCTCGTGTCTCTTCATTATGTCCGGAAAGACCCGGCTTTTCGGTTCTCTGAGATTTTTCTCAGGGGCTTTCTCGTCGCCACTGCCCGGCGGGCCCAAATGCAGTCGCATACTCGCATCAAAATTGCAGAAATTTTCTTCCCAAATGCGGCAGCCGACGGTAGAGCAGCTACAACCTGAGGATGCCGACGCACACCACCATTACGCAGCAGCCCCTCATCGCGGTGTTGGTCCCTGCCAGCACCGGCTGGGGCCGCGGCATCATCAGTGGGGTCGCGGCCTACGCCAACCGGCACGGGCCCTGGCATCTGTATGTTGAGCCAGAGGGAGAACGCCGGGGGCTCCCGCACGGCTGGCAAGGGGACGGTGTCATCGCGCGGCTCTCGACGCCGGCGGTCAGTAAGGCAATCCTTGGGCTCGGCTGCCCGGTGGTGAATGTCTCCGGTATTGAGCTTGAAGCCCTCCAGCCCCAGCCACCGCGGGTGAGCTACGACCTGCGGGCCACGGGCACGCTGGCTGCCGAGCACTTTCTCGATCGGGGCTTCCGGCATTTTGCCTACGTCGGCCCTCCCAAACTCAGCTATGTCCGCGAACACCGTGAAGCCTTCACCACCGCCCTCGAACGGGCCGGCCAGACCTGTCATCTGCATGGCCTTGGCGCCGGCCTGGAAATTGCGGGCCGCCCGAGCCGTCTTGTGGAGTGGCTGCGGGCGTTGCCCAAGCCGGTGGGCGTGCTGACCTGGGCCGCGATTCAGGGCCGATCGGTGATCGACGCCTGCCGCCGGGCAGGGCTATTTATGCCCGAGGATGTGGCGGTGCTCAGTGGCGTCGATGACCCGCTGCTCTGCGAGGCCAGCCAGCCGCAGCTCTCAGCGATTGCCGTGAATGCCGAGCAGATCGGTGAAACAGCTGCCGAGTTGCTGCACCTGCTCATCGAGCGGCGGCCGGTGCCGCCGCAGCCGATCCGGATTCCACCCTTGGGCATTATCACGCGACAGAGCACCGACACGCTGGCGATCGACAACCCTGAACTGGTCCAGGCGATCGGCTTCATCCGCGAACATGCCAGCGAAGCAATCAAGGTGGATGATGTTCTGCAGGCTGTTCCAATGTCCCGCCGCAGCCTCGAGCGGGCCTTTCAGGAAACGCTGGGGCGGTCGCCGGCAATGGAAATTCGCCGGGTGCGGCTGGAACGAGCCAAAACGTTATTGGCCACAACCGATCTCCCCGTGCCAAAGGTTGCCCGCGCCAGTGGCTTTGGAACTGGTGAATACCTCGCCACGCTCTTCCGGCAGGCCACCGGCATGACGCCACTGAAGTACCGGGCCGCCACCCGGACATCGGCCTAGCAGAATGTGGATAAAGTCCGACGCCGCAGGGGTGTGAAGATCGTCAACCCGGAAGAAGCACGGCGTTTTCCGGGTTGGCAGGTGGGCTATCGTTTGGTGTCGATCACCAGCGGCAGGTCGTCCACCCGCACGCCTACAGCTGTTGATGACGCCGCATGGCTGCGGAACAACGGCACGCTCATCTTGACTGACAGCTTCGACCGCGAAGAGGACGGTAACCTGGCCGCCGCAATCGGGAATGGCTGGAACAGCGCGACAGCCAACCGGGTGCCCGACATCAAGCAGGCCGATCTTGACGACGGCGTGCTCAAAGTGACCAGCGCCGTCGAGGCCGGTCATCAGGCCCACATCCAAAACGAGGCCGGCTTTGAGGATGGTGGGGCGACCGTCCGGTTCAAGCTGCCTGGCCTGAGGAAGCACGAGGCGTTAACGGTTGGCTTTGTTGACCGACAGACCAAGGGCATCCACGCGGGGCGTCTCTGCTATGCCATCATCACGAATCGGCCCATCCAGTCAAACGCTGGTTCAGCCTGCTGATGAACCCCTCGGCCTGGATCGACGAGGTGGAGGTCTGGAAGGTGAAGTGACCTGACGCGGGGTTCACCACCTCCACGCCGCTACCAGCGGAGCATGGAGAAGTTGCTGATCGTTCGCTCATCGCAAACGGACCCGCCGACCGCAGAAGCGTATGGAGGCAAACGACCGGTCCTTCCCGCGATTTGAAATGTGCCGCACATGCAACTATGCTTGGAGCATGAGCAAGATGATCCAGATTCGAAATGTTCCTGACGGGGTACACGCCACCCTGAAGTCGAGGGCGGCACTTGCTGGTCAACCGCTCACTGAATTTTTACTGGCCGAAATCCGTCGAATCGCCGAACGACCGATGCCAGAGGAACTCGCTGAACGCCTCCTGCAGCGGCCTGGTGTCCACCTGAAGACATCGCCGACGAAAGCCGTGCGAGCAGAACGCGATCGGCGATGATCGTTCTCGACGCATCAGCTGCGTTGGAACTTTTGCTGCGGGCTGCTGATCATCCCAGCCTCGTCTCGAAGGTCCTGCGTTCCGGCGAGACGATCGCCGCTCCCTACCTCATCGACCTCGAGGTGACGCAGGTCCTGCGGCGATTTGTCCTGACCGGCGAGCTGTCGGAGTCCCGCGCCCGTGAGGCCATCGACGACCACCTCACCCTGGGGATTGTTCGTTATCCTCACGAGGGCCTACTCAAGCGGGCTTGGCAGTTCCGGGCAAACTGCACGGCCTACGATGCCGCCTATCTCGCACTTGCCGAAGCAGTCGATGCGGTGCTCATCACCTGCGACAGACGGCTCGCTGCTGTGCCCGGTAGTCAGGCGAAAGTTGACGTGATCACTCGCTAACAGATGCGGCCCGCCAAGCGGTGAGAAAGGCTTCTGCGGACCGGCCGACATCCTCAGCGTTCATGCCCGGCCGGTAGAGGGCCGAGCCGAGGCCGAAGCCGGTCGCACCGGCGGCTCGCCAGGGCGGCAGCGTTTCTGGCGTGATGCCTCCGACCGGCACCAGCGGAATGTCCGCTGGCAGCACGGCCCGCCAGGCCTTGAGCACCGCGGGCGACAGCTGCTCAGCCGGAAAGAGCTTCAGAAAGTCGGCACCGGCCTCGATCGCCGCAAATGCCTCGGTCGGGGTGGCGACGCCCGGGCCGCTCAGCATGCCAGCCGCCCGCGTCGCGGCAATGACAGCCGGGTTGAAGTTTGGGGAGACCACCAGACTGCCGCCCGCACCGGCAATTTCTGATACCCCATCGGCCGACAGCACGGTGCCGCCGCCTACCGTGGCCCGATCACCCAGATCGCTAGCGAGCCGACGGATGCTCTCAATCGGGTCGGGCGAATTGAGCGGCACTTCGATCAGGCGGAAGCCGGCTATGACGAGCTCGCGGCCGATCGCCACCACCTCGTCCGGCCGCACGCCGCGGAGGATTGCGATCAGCGGAAGTTCGTCGAAATGACGCTTTGCTCGCTCACGATTGGCCACGCTCACCACTCACTTTCTGCTGACGTGAACCGTTTGAAACTATCCCTGCCGACAAGGCGATCTGCCAGAGACCCGCCGGTCCGGTCTCCTGCAAGGGTCGCACATCTGGAATACCGAATGCCGACAAGGCCAGTCGATACCGGTCGCAGAGGGCAGGGGCACCAAGTAAGACGAGGGGCGGACAGGCAGTCTTCATCGCTGCCAGCACACTGCGGATTTCCTCGCCGATCAGCAGCCCCGAGAGATACTCAAGCGTTTGAGTAGCTTGAAGCTGCCCGCCCAGAAAGAGGCTGCGGGTCGAGAAGAGGCGGCCGGCAATCCCCGCAGCCCCGCTTGCACATGCCGCCTGCACGCCCTGCAGAAAGGCTGCCTGATCGCCGGCTGCCGGAGCTGCCGCGGCCGCCGCTTTTGCTGGCCGGCCCAGAATCGAGTGGTCGCGGAGCAATGCAAACAGCTCGCCGGTGAGGTAGGTGGTGAACTGGGTGATGCAGCCGGCTCTGACTGTGGCCCACTTGCAGTGGGTGCCCGGCAGCACGACGAGCGATTCCTCTGTCAGTTCTGGGTGCTGGGCGAGGGCTCCGACAATCTGTGTCTCCTCGCCACGCATGACATCAGGCCGCGAGCCACCCTGACTGAGCCCCGGCACCAGGTGAATCGTGCCGCAGTCTGAGACAAAGGGCAGCAGGCCCTGGGCGATTGCGGCGATGTCGGCCGGACAGGGGACATACGGCACCTCATGCCAGCCATTGCGGCTTCCCACCATACCGGCGGCCAGAATCGGAAGTTCCGGAAAGCGGTCAGTCCACTCCCCGGCAATGCCGCGAAACGCCTCAGCAAAACCGCCTGTCGGGAGATGCTGGATTCCTTGGCTTGAGCCGCGGTCATCGAGCAATTGGCCACCGCTCCCCAACAGATAGGCCCGCAGCGACGAGGTTCCCCAATCAAGTCCGATGAATCGTGGCTTCGCTGACACTGCCATCAGACCATTTTCTCAGCTGCCGTAACTGCTGCAAACCGCTCATTGAAATCGATCCCCAGCCCGGGGCTCATGGGCACCCGGTATGCAGCGGCCTCCAGCGTGAGCGGCTTTGCCAGAAATGCGTTGGCCGTGGCCAACACGTTCGGGTTGAACTCACACAGCGGGCAGCGGTCCAGGGCTGCCGCGACGTGCACCGCCGCCGCCAGTTGCGGTCCCATCGCAATGCTGACATGTGGGATGATCGGGCCGCCAAAGGCAGCTGCAATTGCCAGCGTGCCAGTGATACCACACCGGCCGAGATCGGGCTGCAGGATCTTGGCGATCGGCACGAACGGCTGCATCTCGCGGACCGTCCGGTAGCTCTCACCCACGGCCAGCGGCGTGGTCACCGCCGCCGCCAGCCGGGCATGGCCGTCGACATCCTCGGGGTCGAGCGGGCACTCAAGCCAGCGGGCACCGCGTTCGTCGAGCATTTTCGCCATCGCCACTGCCTCAGCCGGCGGCAGATGCCAGAGGGCATCGACGGCAAACTCCATGCCGGCTGGTAAGGCATCGGCAGTCGCCAGCAGTTTGGACCAGTCGGTTTCATAGTAGAGCTTGACGAGGCCAATGCCCTGATCGTGAAAGCCGGCCGCAAACGCCGCCCGCTCGGCTGGCGAGGCCCCGGTTGTGCCACTGAGATAAACCGGCACTGCGGACCTTGCGGCTTCACTGATCAGCCTCGAGACCGGCCGGTCGGCCAGTTTGCCGGCGAGGTCCCAGAGGGCGATATCGACCCCGCTCATGGCATCGATCATAAAGCCGCCGCTCTGGCCGCGGACATGCATCGTCGCCTGCATCCGGCTCCAGAGCTCAGCGATCCGCTGGGTTGTCCCGTCGAACGGCTCGCCAACCAGCGCTGGGCGGAGCAGCAAAGTGGCAATGGTGCAAGCCACTTCCGGGGCCAGCGGGGCCTGGGCCTCGCCCCAGCCGACCAGGCCATTGTCGAGCTCCACCCGGATGATGGCCGTCTCAAAACAGGTCGAGTAGAGGACCGGATAGGCGGTCGACCAGCGAAAGATCCCGTCACCGGCAAGCATGGTCGGCGAGCCGGCCGTGCCCCGGGCGGCATCGAGGTCTCGCGGCAGGCGAATGGGAATTGCGTCAAGGGCGACGATGCGGTGTGCCATGGCGAACGGGTCAGTCCCTCATTTCAACGGTCAATGGCCGGCGGACCAGGCTGGACGTCACCAGAAACGACAGCGGATGCAGCAGGCCCATCAGCAGAAAGATCCAGCCGTAGCCGAACCACTCAATGCAATAGCCGGTCATCCAGGTAAACAGTGTGCCACCAAGACCGGTCCCGAGGGCCAAAATGCCAGAGACGGTACCAATCGTCGCCTTGGGGTAGATGTCGTTGGTCAGCGTCGTCTGGTTGGTCTTCCAGGCCATGTGGGCAAACGTCACCGCACAAATCAGTCCGATCACCTGCCACTGCGCGGTGACATTATTGATGGCAAGTGACAGCGGCATCACGGCGGCGCAGGGCAGCATGACCGTCAGCCGCGCGGCAATCGGCCGTCGGCCCCGGCCCACCAGCCGGCCGCTCAACCAGCCACCGACAATCGCCCCGAGGTCTGCCGACAGGTAGGGCAGCCAGGCGAGCATCCCCATCTGGGCCATCGTAAAGCCCCGCTGCTCGACCAGGTATTTCGGCAGCCAGAACAGATAGAACCACCAGACCGGGTCGGAGAGAAACCGTGACAGCAGCAGGCCCCACGTCTGCTGCTGGGTCAGCGCCTGCCGCCAGCCCACTCGCTCGACGGGCTTTTCCACCGTCACCGATTCCGGCTGCGCCCGCCCCAGCACGTGCTCACGTTCGGCAGGCGTGATCCAGGGATGGGTTTCGGGCGTCCGGTAGAGCAGCAGCCAGCCGATCAGCCAGACAAACCCGAGCGAACCGGTCAGCACAAAGGCCGGCTGCCAGCCGAAGCGGAAGTTGATCCAGGTGATCACCGGCGGGGCGATGATCGCACCAATCGCCGCCCCGCTTTGGATCAGGCCATGCACAAAGGCCCGCTCCCGCGGCGGATACCATTCGCTGACGGCCTTGAAGGCCGCCATGAAGTTTCCCGATTCGCCCATGCCCAGCAGGAACCGCAGGAGCCCCAGGGACCAGACGCCCCGTACAAATGCATGGGCCATATTGGCCAGCGACCACCAGACCACGAACAGGCTCAATGCAGCTCTCGTTCCGAGCCGATCGACGAGCAACCCCGAACCGACATACATCACCGTGTAGGCCGCGAGAAAGGCGGTCAGCACGTTGGCATATTCAATCTCCGAGATGCCGAGCTCTGCCGTGATCACCGGGGCCAGCACCGACAGGGTCTGCCGGTCGACGTAGTTGATCACCGTCGAGAAAAAGAGCAGCCCGGCAATCCACCAGCGGAGGTGTGGCACACGCATATCGACACCGCCTTAGCCAACCTCAGGGCAGACCGCCTGGTCGGCCAGCCGCCGCAGCTGTGCAAGTTCTTGCAGGCTCTCCTCGCTGAGGGCCGCCGTCGGATGCCGGACGGTGGGCGAGTCAATGATGCCGGCAGCAACCAGGTTGTGCTTCTGGGCCGACACGCCCAGGCCCGGCTGCAGCTCAAACCGCAGCAGCGGCAGGATCCGGCTGAAGACCGCCCAGGCTGCGTCGGGCTGACCTGCCTCGAGCAGGTTCCAGATTTCCACCAGGTCGCGGGTGCGGTCACTGCCGGGCATCTGTCCGCAGGCTCCCCTTTGGGTTTCTTCGATGATGAACTGGCAGTTGAGGCCGCCGAACAGCCGAAGCGTGTCACCCGCCTGCCTGTGGACGGCGGTGATCTTGGGGGCGGTCGCCGGGGCTTCGATTTTCACATACTCAACCCGCTCGACCTCGGCTGCCAGCCGCATCAGCAACGCCGGCGGCATGGCCACCTGCGTCATCAGCGGGGCATCCTGCACCATGATCGGAATCGAGACCGCGTCAGAGATCGCGGAGTAATAGTGCAGCAGGCCGTCGGCGTCGGTCTTGAGGTAAAAGGGGGGCAGCACCATCAGACAGTCGGCCCCGAGGTCTTCCAGTTCGCGGCTCAGGGCGACGGCGGCATCGGTGCCGGTGTGGCCACTCGAGGCCACCAGTGGCACCCGGCCAGCGACCTGCCGGGCAATTCGCTGCATCAGTTCGGCCCGTTCCGCTGCAGTCAGCGTGTAACCCTCGCTGGCATTGGCGAAGAGTCCAAGGCCATGGGCCCCTTGCGCAAGCAGGTGCTCGACCAGCCGCTCCTGGCTGGCAAAGTCGATCGAGCCGTCGGGATGGAACGGCGTATTGAGAATCGGCACGATGCCGCGAAGTGTCATGTCTTGGTCGAGCTCCCAATTTGAAGAGTCGTCATGCTACGCTGACCACCGCGGTGATTTGCGGGAAAAAACTGCGAATTTCAGCCAAAGCGGTGACGCCCGCAGGCAGGGCCGGAAGCCGATTCGGCAAGCGTCAGCCGCCCGCCTGCCGAAGCTCAGTCAAACCCACAGCAGCTCCGGTCGCTCCCCAATCACAATGTCCATGTTCAGCCTGTTGCTCCCACTCGCCCTTGCCCTGGTTGCCTGCCTCTACGCCGCGGTCGGCCATGCCGGGGCGACCGGCTACATCGCGGTGATGGGGTTGTTTGGAATTGATCCGCAGACGATTCGACCAACGGCACTCAGCCTCAACGCCGTCGTTGGCACGATTGCGACCGTGCAATTCGCTCGGGCGGGCCACTTGCGCCGCCAGTTGTTGCTGCCGCTGGCCATGGCGAGCGTGCCGGCTGCCACCGTCGGTGGCTGGCTGCGGCTGCCGACCGCGGTGTTTGAGGGACTCGTCGGCGTGGTGCTGCTGTTTTCGGCCGCTCAGATTTTTCGGCAATCAGCAACGACCGAGCAAGCTACCCGCCCCAACCGGGCTCTCCCCGCACTGGCACTCACCGTGCTGGGTGGCCTGCTCGGGTTGCT
>CALAZQ010000291.1 GCA_937926325.1 uncultured Planctomycetaceae bacterium
CAGCACGGCTGGCGGGCGGACGCTGTTACCGCGGCAAGATGCGGCGGGAGACCGGCTGGGCCAGGCTGTGGCCGGCGGCGTTGCGGGCCAGTTCCACTGCGGCGGCCAGCGGGGCGTCGCCACCAATCTGCTTGCCGGCGGCGTCGGGGCGGCCGGTCTGCTGCACCCAGACGTCGGGCTCAACACCGACCCGGCTGTAGGGCCGACCGGCGGGTGAGTAAAAGCTGGCGGTGGTCAGCCGCATGCCGACGCCGGCAATCTGCAGCGGAAAAATGCCCTGGATCGAGCCCTTGCCATAGCTGCGAACCCCGACGATCCGGCCGCGGCCATGGTCGCGGATCGCACCGGCGAAGATCTCGCTCGAGCTGGCCGAGTCGCCATCGATCAGCACCGTCAGCGGCAGCCGCCAGGTGCCGGGCTGGCTGGCGGTGTAGTTGAAGTCTTCCTCGGGGCTGCGGCCGCGGGTGGCCACCACCAGCCCCCGGTCGATGAACAGGTCAGCCACATCGACGGCGGCAGACAGCAGCCCGCCGGGGTTGCCCCGCAGGTCGATCACCAGCGACCGCATGCCGGCCGAGTCGAGACGTCGCAGGGCGGCATCGAGGTCGGCTGCGGTTGTCTTCTGAAACGAGGTGATGTGCAGGTAGCCGACGCCCACGGTGCGGTCGATCAGCCGGATGTCTTCAATGCTGGGCACTTCGACATGCTCGCGGCGGACGGTCATCGCCCGGGCGGGGCCGGCACTCCGCAGCACCGCGAGGGTCACCACCGAGCCTTCCGGCCCTTGAAGCAGCTGGGCCGCGGCATCGACATGCATGCCGCCGATAGCCCGGCCAGCGATGCCGACAATGTGATCACCCCCCAGCAGGCCGGAGCGTTCGGCGGGGCTGCCGGGAATCACATGGACCACCAGCAGGCCGTCGTCGGCACTCTTCAGTTCGACGCCGAGGCCGACGAAGTTGCCCTCGATCTGGGCGTAGAGGTCGTTGAGCTGGCCGGTGGTGAGGAAGGCCGAGTATTCATCCAGACCACCGACCGCCGCCGCCGTCATCTCCAGCAGCGTGACGACCGGCGGGACGCCGACCGCCGAGTGGGCGGCGCGGGCGACCCAGGCAGCAATGGTTTCAGCTTCGGCCACGCTGCTGATGCCGCGTTCAGCCACGATCCGCTGCACATGGTCCCGGAACTGTTCAACCCGCTCGGGGGTGGCCTGGCGGGCATGCAGCCGGCAGAAGTCCGGGTCGGTGACCGCGACATCCATCGCCAGGCAGCCACGTTCGACGAGCCGGCGGAAGTCAGGCCGTTCCACATGATGCGAGGCGATCCGGTTGAGACACTCGGCGTAGAGCCGGCGGGCGTCGTTCTCAGTCAGCCGTGCCAGTTCCTGCTGATAGGCGAGTTCGGCCGAGCGGCGGGCGAGGTCGCAATGAATCTTCGCCAGGTCGTAGCGGGCGAACAGGTCGGGCGAGAGGGTGCCCTTCCGGGCGGCCGGCTCACAGAGGCTGACCAGTTCGGCCCACTGGCCGGCGGCCTCGAGCTTGGTTGAGCGAATCGCCAGGTCGTCGATTGAGACGTCCCCCGCCACCGGCACCACCGGCGGGGCGGCAACGACCGGGGCGGCGACCAGGCCCACCAGCACCGCGGCAAGCCAGCCCTGGCAGAGCCAGCGGGGCAGCCGCAGGCTTTGGGCGGCGGTGGGCATCGTCGCGATTGAGGGGGAGGTTGAGGGCACAGGCAGTCCGTTTGCTGGGCCGCAGTCGTGGGCGGCGGGGCTGCGGTCGATCCTGTGACCGCCTGCGATTATGGATCACGTTTGGGGGCCGGTCAAAATTCGGGCCAGCTGCCGCGACGGCCTTCGCCGGCTGGCGGCCGGCATGGTCGGCCTGATTGTTATGACCCGTTTTTTCAGTTGCCCGGCGACGTTTCCAGCGACACGTTGGTAGGATGCAGGAAAAGGTTTTTTCTCCCACCGTGTGCTCCATGACCGCTTCCCGCGACAGTGCGGAACCGACTGATGCTGCTCCGCAGACGCTCGTTCTGCTCGACCGTGCCCGGCAGGGGGATGCCGCGGCGGTCAATGGGCTGCTGGCCCGTCACCGGGCGGCGATTCGGCGGATGATCGACCACCGGCTTGACCGGGTGGTGCAGCGGCGGGTCGATGCCAGTGACATCGTGCAGGATGTGCTGCTGGAGGCGAACCGGCGGCTGGGTGACTATCTGGCCAACCCGACGATGCCGTTTCAGCTCTGGCTGCGGCACATGGCCCGCGATCGGGTGATCGATGCCCACCGGAGGCACCGGGTGGCGGCCTCCCGCAGCCTCGATCGCGAGGTGCCGCTTGAGTCACCGGCCGACGCCGATGGCTCGCAGACCGATCTGGCCGACGGCCTGGCAGACCGCGAGCTGACCCCGGCGGCGGTGGCCACCTGGCATGAACTGGAGCGGCGGTTTGCGACGGCGGTGGAGCAGCTGGACGAGGCCGACCGCCAGATTGTGCTGCTGCGGCATTTTGAGCATCTTTCCACCGCCGAGGCGGCTGAGGTGCTGGGGCTGTCGAAGCCGGCCGTCGGCATGCGGTACCTGCGTGCGATGCGGCGGCTGCGGGTGCTGCTCGACGGGGTGGAATAATTCACCACGAATCCGCGAAGGAAGAAGACGAATCAGGCCGCACCCCATCCCACGGGAAGCCAGGAGCGGAAGCGACTGGACAAGCGTCAGGTTTGATGCAGCGTCCTGAATCACCTCGTCCGCCGGCTTCCGCCTGGCGGCTTCCAGCGTGCAGCCACGCGTTTTCCGCTGCCACCCCTACCGTCGGCTTCCGTGTTCGCACCCAGAGCCCGGCAGATCGCCAACCGCGGGCGACTGGCTACCATGTCTGGTGGGCGACAGTCTTTCCTTTGGTGAGCCACAGCGAGCGTGAGCACGGCACTGCGAAAAACCCGGGCGGTCGATACCGAGCTGTCGGCCGAGGCCGAAGAGCGGCTGGCCGGGCTGCTGGAAGAGCTGACCGAGCAGGTGGGCGAGCGGGCCCATGACCGGCTGGAAGGCCTCTGCCGCGAGCACCCCGACCTGGCCGGCCAGCTGCGAGAACTCTTCGCCACCATCTCGATGACCGACGCAGTGGCCTATGAGTCGACCATCATTCAGCCGGCCGGTGATCTCAGCCGCCGCGGTGGTCGCGAGAGCCCGGCGGGGCCGGCTGCCGGCGACAGTTTCGTGCCCGGCGTCACGCCGCTGCCGGCCCGGTTCGGCGACTATGAACTGCTTGAGGAACTCGGCCGCGGCGGCATGGGCATCGTCTATCGGGCGGTGCAGCTGAGTCTGGGCCGGGTGGTGGCCATCAAGATGCTGCTGCGGCGGGATCTGGCCAGCCACGCCGACCTGGCCCGGTTTCGCAGTGAGGCCGAGGCGGCTGCCCGGCTGGATCATCCTGGCATCGTGCCGATTTTCGAGGTCGGCGAGCATGACGGCCATCCTTTTTATTCGATGCGGTTCATCGAGGGGACGACGCTGGCCAAGCGGCTGCAGGCCGGGCCGATGCCGCCGCGGGAGGGGGCCGAACTGCTGGCCCGGGTGGCCGAGGCGGTGCAGGCAGCCCATTCCCGAGGGGTACTGCACCGCGACCTGAAGCCGTCGAACATCCTGATTGATACCGCTGGCAAGCCGCATGTGTCTGACTTTGGTCTGGCCAAGCGGCTGGAAGACGACCAGACGATGACCCACACCGGGGCGATTATCGGTACGCCCTGCTACATGTCACCCGAGCAGGCGGCCGGCAGCCGGGGCGATGTCGGCCCGGCCAGCGACATCTGGAGCCTGGGGGCGATCCTCTATCAGGTGCTGGTCCACCGGCCACCGTTTCAGGCCTCGAGCCCGATGGACACCCTCTTGGCGGTGCTTGAACTCGACCCGCCGATGCCGCGGTCGATCGACCGCCAGGTGGACCGCGACCTGGAAATGATTGCCCTGAAGACCCTGCAGAAGCCGCAGGACCTGCGGTATGCGACGGCGGGCGATCTGGCGGCCGACCTGCGGGCCTTTCTGGCGGGTGAGTCGGTGGCGGCCCGTCGCGGCGGGCTGTTGGATGTGGCCAGCCGGCTGCTTCGCGAAACCCACCATGCGGTGGTGCTCGAGAACTGGGGCCTGCTCTGGATGTGGCACTCGGTGGTGGTGCTGATCCTGTCGGTCATCACCGACGTGCTGGCCTGGCAAGGGGTGGAGAGCCGCTGGCCCTATGTGGTGCTCTGGACCGGGGGGCTGGCCCTCTGGGCGCCGATCTTCTGGGCACTGCGGCACCGGGCCGGGCCGGTGACCGCGGTCGAGCGGCAGGTGGCCCACATCTGGGGCGGCACGATGATTGCCAGCATGCTGCTCTTCTCGGTCGAAGAACTGCTGGGCCTGCCGGTGCTCAAGCTGTCGCCGGTGCTGGCCCTGCTGGCCGGGCTGATGTTCTTCGCCAAGGCGGGCATTCTGTCGGGCGCCTTCTACATTCAAGCGGTGGCTCTGTTCGCGACGGCGCTGGTGATGTGCGGCCTGCCCCAGTTTCAGCACATTCTGTTCGGTCTGATCAGCGGCGGCTGCTTCTTTCTGCCGGGGCTGAAGTACTACCGGCAGCGGACCGAGGCGAGGCGGTAGGACACCTCCTTTGAGACGCGTGGGCTCGCCGCGGCCCCAAGCCGGCTGCCGATAATCGACTATTAATTTTGCCTTGAAAATACGGAGCGGATTCCTTATTTTCAAGGCAGAATGATTCTGCGTCGTCTTACTTCGCTGCTGGTTGGTCGCCTCGCGAGCACGTCCGCCGTGGCCCTGCTCGGTTCTCGCCAGGTCGGCAAAACCACACTCGCCCTCGGGTTCGATCCGGGCAAACCAAAACACTATCTCGACCTCGAGCGGCCTTCGGACCTTGCCAAGCTCGCTGATCCTGAGTTGTACCTCACCGGTTTTCGGAACCAGTTGGTGATCCTCGACGAGGTGCAGTGCCTGCCCGAACTGTTTCCCGTGCTGCGAAGTCTGATCGACAGCCGCCGCCGCGCGGGAGAACAGCACTGCCAGTTTCTGCTGCTCGGGTCGGCGTCCCCAAAACTGCTGCAGCAGACCGCCGAAACCCTTGCCGGTCGGATCAGCTATCTTGAGCTCACTCCCTTTCAGCTTCTTGAAGTTCCGCAGCCACGGCAAGCCTTGCCGACGCACTGGGAACGCGGTGGCTATCCCGACAGTTATCTCGCTGCGGATGCCGCAACATCGCTCCAGTGGCGGCATGACTTCATCACCAGTTACATCGAACGCTATCTGCCGCAGCAGGGCATTCTGGTGACACCGGTGGTGTTGCGGCGGCTGTGTACCATGCTGGCCCACCACCAGGGTGCCACGCTCAACGTCAGCAGGCTGGCCGCTTCGCTGGGAATTGATGGCAAAACAGTCCGTCGGTATCTCGACCTGCTTGAGGGCCTGTTTTTAGTTCGTTCCTTGCCTCCCTGGAGCCGCAATGCCGGCAAGCGGCTGGTGAAGGCTGCCAAGGTCTATTGGCGGGACAGCGGCATCCTCCATGCACTCGCCGGGCTGGCCGACCTCGAGCAGGTGTTGGGGCATCCCCTTTGCGGGGCGTCATGGGAAGGCTATTGCATCGAGCAAATCATCGGCAGCCTGTCTCCCGACTGTCTGGTCAGCCACTACCGTACGCATGCCGGTGCCGAGGTTGACCTGGTTGTGGAAACGCCTGCGGGTGAGGTGCTTGCCATCGAAATCAAGCGAACGCTTTCCCCGAAGCTGACACCGGGGCTGCGGGAAAGCCTGGAGACACTTCGGGCTGATCGGGGCGTCATTGTGATTCCCGAAGGCGAGGCCTATCCGCTGTCGGAACGGGTGACCGCAACCGGGTTGTGGGCGTTTCTCAAGTCCCTGCGGTGATCGCCTTCACCCGATGGCTTCCAGATCGACGTCCTCGAGTTCCACCGACGCTCCCTGGTTGAGGAATTGCACGGCGACGACCAGCCGCTGGCTGCCCTGCCGCCGGACCACGGTTCCCTCGAGGCCGCGCAGGGGGCCGCCGCGGACGCGAACCTGGCGGCCGGGTTCGATGCGGGCCTCGGGGGTGAGTGGCTGGTCGGTGTCGATCAGCTGCTTGATCGCCCGCAGATCGGTGACGAGCCGCCGCTCGTCCACAATCGGCAGCCAGCGGGCAATGGTGTTGGTGGCGAGCGCCGCCCGCCGCTGGTCGTCATCGACCCGGGCGAAGACATAGCCGGCAAACAGCGGCACAAATGACTCACGGGCCCGGCCCCCGGGCGACCGCAGCCGCCGCCTGATCAGCGGGGCGTAGAAGGGTACCGCCGCCGCCACGAGCTTTCGCATCAGATCCTTTTCACGCCGCGACAGGGTATAAAACGCCACCCAGCGGGCAGCCTCGGCGTCAGCCGGCGGCGGTCCGTCGAGCAGGTCGGCAGGAAAGATGTCGGGCTGCGGCGGCAGAATGGGCATCGGATGCAATTGTCTGGTGGCGCTGCGGCGAGCGGTCCCTATCGTATCGTGCCGTCGGCGGCTGGCCGCAACGGGCGGCGGCCCACCTTCTGCCTGGTCAGCCCCTCGGCCGCCACAGCCGTGCTATTCTTTTTTTCATGGCTCGTAAGGCACGCACTTCCCGGCAGCCGGCAGTCCGCCCCCGGGCGGAGCGGCCCGCTGTTTTGCCGGCGGAACCGGCCGAGCCTGTTGCGGTCGATGGCCTGACACCGCGGCGGGCGGCCCTGGTGGTGGCGGCGCTCACGGTCGTCGCCTTCATCAACTCGTTTTTCGGGGTGTTTGTCCTCGACGACATCCACGAGATCGAGCGGAATCCCCATCTGGCCGGCTCGTTCTGGGAGGCGATGACGCAGGGCAAAATTCTGCCCCCCCGGCCGCTGCCCTACCTGACCTTCGCCCTCGACCACCGGCTGTGGGGTGTCCGGCCCTACGGCTATCACCTGCTCAATGTGGCCATTCATGCGACGGCCGCGTTGGCCCTGTTCTCGCTGGTTCGTCGCAGCCTGCTCACCCCGGGGATGCGGCAGCGGTTTGCCGGGCGGGCGACGCTGCTGGCGACGGTCATTGCCATCCTCTGGGCGGTCCATCCGCTGCAGACCCAGGCCGTCACCTATGTCTATCAGCGGATTGAGTCGCTGACCGGCATGTGCATGCTGGTCTGCCTGGCCTGCTACGCCCGAGCGGCGCCGGCCCAGGCGGGCGGCCGCTGGGACGGTCGCTGGCTGGCCGGCAGCCTCGCCGCGGCGGCGGGCGCGATGGCCAGCAAAGAAAACGCCGTCGTCCTGCCGCTGTTGGTGCTGGCCTGGGACTGGTTTTTTGTCGCGTTGCCGACGGGCGAGGCTGAGGCCCCGTCCGACGGCCGGCTGCGGGCCTGGCTGGTCGGGCTCTGGCCGCGGCGCTGGTTTTACGCGGGCCTGACGGCCAGCTGGGGCATTTTAGCAGCGGTGCTGCTGGGCCAGTCGGCTGAATATCAGGAGTTTCGGGAGCTACAGCACCAACCCTGGCACTATCTGCTGACCCAGTCTGAGGTCATCCTCTATTACCTGCGGCTGGCGGTCTGGCCGGTCGGCCAGCAGATCGACTATGCCAGCTGGCCGGTGGCCGAGTCGTTGGCCGAGGTCTGGCCGGCGTTCCTGACCGTGGGGCTGCTGGTGGCCGTGACGGCCGCTGGCACGCTGCGGCGGCAGGCCTGGGCTGCCCCCGGGGTGCTGTTTTTCCTGGCCCTGGCCCCGACCTCGAGCCTGATGCCGATCGAGGCGGTGGCCAACGAACACCGGATGTATGTCGCCCTGGCGGCGGTGGTGACGGTCGTGGTACTTGCTGCCGACGCGGCCGGCCGCTGGCTGGCGGCCCGTCGGCCCGACAGCTGGCTGGCCGACCGGCGGCTGGGGCCGGCCCTGGCAGGCGTGGTCATTGTCGCCCTGATCGGGCTGACCCAGCTTCGCAATCAGCTGTATGCCACTCGTCTCGGCGTCTGGTACGACCTGCTGGCAAAGGACAAGGGGAGCTTTCGGGCGTATCACTCGATGGCGAATACGCTTGACGCCGAAGGCGACGTAATCCTCGCCCTGCAGATGGCCGAACAGGCCATCCGGCTGCGGCCCAGCTGCGAGGTTCTCGGCAAGCTGGCCGAGGCCCGCTGGCAAGCGGGCGATCGGGACGTCGCCATCGGGTATCTGAAACTCGGGCTCGACGTCTCCCGCGAGGAACTACCAGAAACCGCTCGTGAGTTCCGGCGGTACGCCGTCGGCCTGGCGACTTTTTCCCGCACGCTGAAAGACTTCGACGCCATGCGGCAATGGTGCGAAGAGGCCTTGGCGGTTCCCGATGGCCCGCAGGGTCCGGAGACAAAAATTATGGTCAGTGCCCGGCTGATGCTGGCCGAGTATTGGCAGGCCCAGCAGAACGACGCCCTCGCCGATCAATTCAGCCGCGAGGCGGTTGAACTGGCAATGCAGCCTGCCAGGCCACCCGTACAGGTCGCGGTCGATGCGGCGGTTTGCCGCGCGACGATCCTCAAGCAGCAGGGCAGACAGTCCGAGGCGTGCGGACTGCTGGCGCAGTGTAAAAGTCGGTTGCTGGCAACCGCCGGCCCGAGCCGGGACGACCGCGAAAGCATCGAGCTGGTTTCAACGCTGTTGACGCGCTGCCTTGCCGGTGCCGATTGAGCTCCGGCTTG
>CALAZQ010000292.1 GCA_937926325.1 uncultured Planctomycetaceae bacterium
GGCAGGCACAGCAGGCCGCCGTCGGCCGTCGGCTGCCCGCCCGCCAGTTCATCGAAGACTTTGCCGCCGAGTGGCTCGATCTCGACCAGATCGACTTCACCCAGCCCGACCGCAAGCTCTACTGGGGGTTCGATCCGATTGTGCGGATGGCGATGCTGGAAGAGACGCAGGCCTTCCTCACGGCGATGCTGCGTGACGACCGCCCCGTGAGTGAACTGATCGACACGCATTCCAGCTTTCTCAACAGCCGGCTGGCCCGGTTCTATGGCATTGAGGATGTGCAGGGGGATGCGGTTCGTCAGGTCGAGCTGCCGGCCGGTTCTCATCGCGGCGGCCTGTTGACCCAGGGGGCGATTCTCAAGGTGACGGCCAATGGCAGCACAACCTCGCCGGTGGTTCGTGGGGCCTGGGTGGCAGAGCGGCTGCTGGGTGTCGAGATCCCACCGCCGCCGGCTGGCGTGCCTGCCATCGAACCCGACATTCGTGGGGCCACGACTATCCGAGAGCAGTTAGAGAAGCATCGCCAAGACACGGCCTGCGCCAGCTGCCACCGGCTGATGGATCCGTACGGCTTTGCGCTTGAGTCATTCGACCCGGCGGGCCGCTGGCGGACGCACTATCCGGTGCTGGTGAAGGGAAAGCCACAGCCGGGGCCGGCCGTTGCGGCAGCCGATCAGCTGCCCGATGGCCGCTCATTTGTAAATGTTGACGACCTGAAGCGACTGCTCGCGGCTGACGCCGAGCGGCTGGCCCGGGCGCTGGCAGGCCAGCTGCTTGTCTACGGCACCGGGGCTGAGCTGACCTTTGCCGACCGGCAGGCTGTAGCAGCGATTGCAAAAGAGGCCGTGGCAGCAGGGGGTGGCCTGCGGTCGCTGCTCAAAGCGGTGGTGACCAGCCCGCTGTTTCTGACGAAATAGTTCCGCTGGGCGCGGGATTTATCTCATGGTTCTGCCGGGCGGTGTAAGGTTCCCGAGGTCCACGCAGTTGTAGACACAAACGGTTTGAGGAGGTTCGCATGCGGCACCAGGTTTCCTACGACTTTCAGCAGCGGCTTGACCGCCGCAGCCTGCTGCGGGGTGCCGGGGTGGCGATGGCGATGCCGTGGCTCTCGGCGATGCAGCCAGCCTTCGGGGCGGCTGCAGCAACGCGGTCGCCCCGCCGGTTCGTGGCGATGACCCTCGGCCTGGGGCTGATCGCTGACAACCTCAACCCGGCAGAGTCGGGCAGCGGCTATCAGCCGTCGCCCTACCTTGCGGGACTGGATGACCTGCGGGATGCCTACACAGTGATTTCCGGTTCGTCGCACCCCGACGTGAGCGGTGGCCACCGGGCTGAGGCCAGTCTGTTGACGGCGGCACCGATGACCGCGGGAGTTCCCTCAGGCAACACAATTTCAGTTGACCAGCTGCTCGCCAAACACCTCGGCCACGAGACCCGGTTTCCCTCCCTTGTCCTGTCGCTCTCCGGCAGCAATAGTCCGTCATACACCGAAAACGGCTCGATGATTCCGGCAGAGTCATCACCGGCCCGGCTCTTCACCCGGCTGTTCATTGCCGACTCACCCGCCGAGCGGCAGCGGCAGCAGCAGCGGGCCCGCGAAGGCCGCAGCATCATGGATGTCGTCGCTGACGACACCCGGGCGCTCGAGCGACGGCTGGGGGCCGGTGACCGGGATCGGCTCGACGCCTATTTCACCAGCGTTCGGGATCTTGAGAAGCGGCTGGCAGCGACCGAAGCCTGGACTGAGCGGCCGAAGCCGCGGGTGAAAGAACCCAAGCCGGTCGATGTCGGGAACCCCAACGATTTCGTCGCCCGGCAGCGGTTGATGTGCGACATGATTCGGCTGGCACTGCTCACCGATTCCTCCCGCTTCATCGTCTGCCACTTCGGCGGCGGCGGTGGTGTGGTGCCGATTGCTGGCGTCGAGGAAGGCTATCACGCCCTCAGCCACCATGGTCGTGATGAAGACAAGCTGGCGCAGCTTGCCATCATCGAGCAGGCCATCATCGCAGCCTGGGGCGATTTTCTGCGGTCGCTGCGAGCGACCGAAGAGCCTGAGGGGGGCATTCTCGACCAGACCAGTGTGCTGCTGACCAGCAACCTGGGGAATGCGTCGAGCCACGATAACCGCAACATGCCGGTGCTGCTGGCCGGTGGCGGGTTTCGGCATGGCCAGCATCTGGCCTTTGACCGCAAGCAAAACCATCCGCTGCCCAACCTGTTTCTGTCGGTTCTGCAGCAGACCGGGCTGCCGGTTGAGCGGTTTGCCACGTCGACCGGAACCATGCCGGGGCTCGAGCCGACCGCCGGGTGAATGGGTGTTCCGTGATCAGTGTCTTCTGCCAAACGAGGAGTGCCATGCGTCAACTTGTCCGGGTCTTACCACGGGGGCTCTGGGGGTGTTCGGGGGTCGCTTCGGAACCGCCGGGGCGGGCCCATGCCATCTCGTCGGACGTTCGCTGCGGACATCCTGTCCTTCACTCACTCGACGGAAACTTCGCTTCGCCATCCCGGCTGCGCTCAGTTTCCGACGCCGCTCGATTGGCATGGGCCCGCCCCTCACCCATGCGATTCAGGGAAGAGCCGTCACCAGCAAAGTCGCTCGCAAGCGGTCAGCGGTTGGCTGCCTTTACGCTGATTGAGCTGCTGGTGGTGATTGCGATCATCGGCGTGCTCGTCGGCCTGCTGCTGCCGGCGGTTCAGCAGGCCCGGGAAGCGGGCCGTAGGGTCAGCTGTGGCAATCATCTGAAACAGGTCGGCCTGGCGGTCGCCCTCGCCGCCGATATCCAAAAGCAGTTTCCGGCCGGTCGGCTCACCCGCGATCCGTATGATGTCAGCTGGGCCTTTCGGCTGCTGCCGTTCCTGGAGGAGCAGGCCGTCTTTGATGCTCGCAACCCCGATCACACCGTGCCCTGTTGGGACGCCTCAAACGCGACGGCCTTCCGCACGCCGGTGGCGACCTTCTACTGTGCCAGCCGCCGGCAGCCGGCCGCTGACCGTAACTTCGACAACAACAACAGTACCCCGGTGTCCGGGACAACCGGCATCGCCGCCGGCGGCGACTATGCCGCCTGCGGCGGCACCTACTTCAATTACTTCACGCCGGAGGGGGGCGGCCCTGACCCGACCCGGGCCGGGGCGATCCATACGTTTTCTAGGGTGCGTCCGGCTCAGGTGACCGACGGTCTCAGCAAGACGTTTGCGATTGGCGAGCGGCACATTCCCCCGGTCGATCCAGCCTCGGCCGCCGGGCTTGAGCATTACAACCAGGGCGACACCGCCTTCTTTCCCTCCGACACGCCGCAGACCCTGTTTGCCGACCCCTACCGGGGCCTGGCCCTCGGCCCCGACGACACCAACAACCGCAAGTTCGGCAGCCTGCATCCCGGCATCACGCAGTTTGTCTTCTGCGATGGCCATGTTGAGGCGATTACGAATGAGACTGATATCGAGGTGTTGCTGCGGTATGCCGCCATCGGTGATGGCAATGATCCGTCGAATGTTGATGACGGGCCCGGCGACAGTAATGCCAATAAATAGTCACTCAAGGCGGAGGTGAATCGCGATGTCTACTCGACGCCAGCCTCAGGCAATCCAAAAAAACAGGTGGCTCATTGCTGCGGTTACAGCCGTGGCGGGTGTCGGTATCGCCGCCTGGTGGCTCTCCCGGCCCGACCTGGCTGCCGAGACAATCGTGTTGCAGCAGCAGGTGCTTGATGAAGCCGCTGATCCGGCAGCCTGCCGGCAGCAGCTGCGGCAGATCATGCGGAACATCGACCGGCTGCCATCAGAAGAAATCCGTGAGGTCCGGCGGGAACTGGGCAAGGCGGTCAGCGGGCTGACCAAGCAGGCGGCCGCGCGGTATCTGCAGGCAAGTCCGGCCGAACGGCCGGCGCTGCTCGATGCCGACCTGGGCAAGCTGCAACTGGTGCTCGCGTTGTTCGACGCCACCAATCAGGGCGGGATGCGGGTGCGAACCCAGGCCGACGTGGACCGGGCAGAGCAGCGGCGGAAGGCCCGGGCGGAAGCAGTGGCCAAGCGGCCGCCAGCCACCGCGAAGCCGCCGGCCAAGCAGCCCAAGGGAAAAAAGCCACAGCCGGCCGCCACACCAACCCAGGTCTATGCCCAGGCCCTGCTCAAACATGCCGAAAAGAAGGGCATCGACCTCGGTCGCTTCGGCCGCCGTCTAGGCCGCGGCTGAGCCGAAGCTTTTGTCAGGCCTGGGAATCACTACGACGACCGGCCCGGCAC
>CALAZQ010000293.1 GCA_937926325.1 uncultured Planctomycetaceae bacterium
GATCTGCCCATGATCGACATTCATCACCGGTAACTGCCAACGCCATTCATTCGCGACGCTCGATCCTGTTGCCGCATTGAAGGCGATGAGGAAGCGGTTTGCGCCGATGGCAGGATCCTCCGCGTGAGCCCGCTCTTTCTCACCTTTTTCTACCATTCACGAGGCGGGTGAGAACGCGACATGCCCGCAAAAGGGAGCCGAAGCCAACTGCTCGGCTGTTCCCGACGGGCGAGATGCTTGTGAAAGTGCCGTTGACCGTCCTATCGTTTAGACTACGATTGTTTCAGTGGTAGCACCATGGTGGGGCTACCTGAGTAGTTACTTCGGAGGACAGTAATGTTCAATCATTTGTTGACTGTTCGTTGGGTCGGGTACCTCGCCATGTTGGCGGTGCCAAGTGCGGTTGCAGGCGGGCCGGCCGGATCACCGGATTTGACGGGCTCCCACTTTTTCTTCGCGGAGTTCCAGGTTGCCGACGATCCGGCTTCCGGCGGCAAGGCATGGAAGGATGTTGGTTTTGAGATCGTCCAGGGCAAGAAGTGCGGGATCGCCGTGGCCGGGCACACAAACTACGGGCGCAAGGCAATCACCCCCTGGGACGACCACCGGGCGCACATGCCCTGGGTGATCTTCGATCCAGTCAGTAGCCGGTACCATCTGTACTACCAGCCCACCGGCAAAGGCCAGGCGACCGACGCCCCCAATCGGCAAGATAGCGAGCGGCTCGCCGTGGCGGTCGCCGAAAAGCCCGAAGGACCCTTCCTCAAGCCAAAACTAGGCCTGTTCAAGTTCTACGCCGATCCAAGAACCGGCTTCCCCAAGGTCAGCCGCGAGAACAACATCATTATAGGTTGGCGGCCCCACAGCTTCTCGATCGTGTTGGACAAGGATTATCCGAAGGTCCGCAAGTGGTACCTGTCGCATGTGGGACCACCCGACGGAGCGGTCTTGTTCTACGAGTCGCAGGACGGCATCCACTGGACACACGTCGAAACCAAGAAGATCGGTAGTGTCGGGGATCAGCCCAGCGGCTGGATCCACGATCCGGCCACCAAAACCTACAAATACTACCTTCGCCAGGGAACGCCACGACACATCTATCTTTTTGAATCGCCTGACGATCTGGAGTATCCCTGGTCTGGCCTGAGCAGAGAAACCCGCAAGTTGGTCTGGGGCAGTCCCCATGACAAGGCATGGTATCCGCCACGCGACAACCCGAAAAACCCGGGATACGAGGGAGAGGGCGCACGGGGCGGCGAGCAGACCTATCCGATGGTCGTCCGCAAGCTGGGCCGGCTCTACCTCGGCTGGCTCGTGCCGTTCGACAACCGGAACTCGTCGATCACCGCCTACCTGCCGCCGGGCACGAAATGGAAACAATCGATCAGCGGCAAGGTCGCCCTGCTGCACGGCACGTGGGTAATCTCCAGCGACGGCCTCCGCTGGGAGCGGCCGTTTAGGAGCGGCGACAAGTATCCATACGAAAGTGTGCCCGCCATTGCCATGGGAGCACACCACAAGCTCGTGCACCGAGGCGGGTACATGGGATCTACGCCGGGCAGATTGTTTGGTCCCCTTACCGGCGACAAGGAAGGCAACATCGCGTTCGACGGCGGTATGATTGTCCAGGCCGACTGGGTCTACAAAGACAACCGCATATATCTTTACTACGCGGGCTATGCCGGCATCCACGGCGACGCCTGGGGCTGCTCGGGAAGCGACATTGGGCTGGCCACCTGGGATGACTACCGCATCGGCGGGCTAAAGGCCAGCAGCGACCAGGCGTTCGTCGTTTCCACTAAGCAGCCGCCTGCGGAACCGGGAACGCGACTGCTGCTGAACGCCATGGCCAACTCGCCGGGCGGTATCCGCATCGAACTGCTCGGCGCCGATTTCAAGCCGATCCCGGGCTATACCGCCGGTGACTGTAATCCGTTCATGGGCGACGCCCCCGCTGCGGCGATCACCTGGAAAGGCAAGTCTGCACTGCCGCCCACACAGCCGTACCACGTCAAAGTGCAGCTCGGCAAGAGCGACATGGTGTACGGCTTTCTACCCCACGACGCTGCAGCCGGCCAGTGAGGCCCTCGAAGCCGACGCCGGGCAGCGGCTTGGACACCGTGCGGGTCGATACACCCGGGGTGAAGTCGTCTGTTGCGGTTTCCCTCGACCGTCAGACCCTCAGTAACTTCTCAATAACCCCGTGAAATTGGCCTTTACCTGGAGGGTGGTTTTGGTATTTCTTGTTGGGCATGGACGGATCCAAGCCGACGAAGATCGCTGGTATCGAAGTGCCGGCGGAAGAGATGACGCCGCTGGTGGAGCGCTTGCTGCGGGTGAGCGACGAGTTGCGGTCGGAGAACAGGCGGTTGCGGGACGAGATCGCCCGACTGAAAGGGCTCTCGCCTCGTCCGAAAATTCGTCCCAGCACGCTGAATGCCCCGCACCCCGACCCCGGCTGCTTTGTCATGCGGCGGATGTGCCGACTGACAGTGATGCGGCGGAACATGTCCGCCCTCGGCTGGGTGCGGTCTCGTTTCAGCACCGGTTCGGCTCTGCGCTCAACCAGCATGTGCATCTGCATGCCTGCGTGACCGACGGGGTGT
>CALAZQ010000294.1 GCA_937926325.1 uncultured Planctomycetaceae bacterium
GCAGGGGTGTTACCAACGGCGGGACGATTCCAGACAGCGGCACCGCGGCTGAACGGTTTGGTTGATCGCGCCGCGTGTCTGTGGCTCGCTGCTCATCTGAGTGTGGTGCCGAAATGCCAGTCATCGTATCGGGGCTTTAAGAGAAATCAGATGCCGGTCGCGCTGGTTGAGTGCCGCTGGCGATAGTCACTGGGGCTCTCACCAACGAGTTGTTTGAAGCGGCGGGAAAAGTAATATTCGCTTTCAAAGCCGAGCTGACGGGCGATGGCCCGGCAGGTCTCGTCCGTCTGTTCCAGCAGCAGGCAGGCGTTGGAGATCAGTCGTCGGGCTCGGTACTGGGCTGGGGTCTGGCCCGTCAGCCGCTTGAACCGTTTTCGCAGGGTCTGTTCCCCGACGCCGATCTCGGCTGCCAGCACGAGCAAATCGAGATCCATACCAGGCTGGAGTTGATCGAGTCGGCGGCGGACCTCTCGCACCCAGTCCCGGTCACTGCTGGCCGCCGGATGCTGCCAGTCCTCGGCCATTTCGGTGATCAGTTCGATCAGCAGACCCGTTGCTCGCAGGGTCGGCCCGCCGCCGCGGCCGAGGACAGCGGCAACCACCTCCTCAAGCCGCGCCAGCCAGTAGCCGACGGGCTGAAGCTGCCGCACGGGCTGGGCCGGGTCGAGCAGATCGGGACCCTGCCACGACCTGAAGGCAGGGCCGTCAAAGTCGATGTTGAATTCGTCCCAGCGGCTGCCGGGAACCGGAGCGTAGGCATGCGGCTGGTCTGGAAAGAGACAGAGCAGGCTGCCCGGCTGGAGCGGCCGGCAGCCAGCGGCGTCGTAGTAGTACCCCGCCCCGGTATAGATGTAGACCAGGCTGTGCCAGTTCAATCGGCGCCGCCATGAGGGATCGTGCTCAAGCCTCGGGAGCATACCCCAGCTTTCGGTAATCCGGCTCGAGCGGATCAGGCTACCGGGGCCAGCGGCCGGACCATGATCGAAGTGCAGCGTGTAGTGGCGGCTGGCAACCTGGCCGGCAACCCTGGTTCGCTGCACCTCGGGCCGGGGCCAGGCTCGGCTGGGAACGGTGGTTGCGGGAAGACGGCTCATCCAAGCCGGTATACCATATGATGTAATCTTGGCGACGCAAATCAGGTGAAATTGCCGCAAAAATTCATTTTCCCTCGTGTCGTTGATACCAAAAAGTGCATTGGATTGTTGTTTTGGACAAGAGCCATGGAAGCGTTGTCGGCCTTACCGCTTGATTTGAAAAGTGACTGCAACAGGCTTGTCTTTTATCTCGACGGTGAGTCCGGAAGTTTCCGCCTCTGCGTAGCGAGTCGGCAGGGATGATCGCCAGAACGGCCCACGCCGCCGGGCCGCCGTGTAGGCCAGATCCTCCGCTTCGGTCATGGGGTCGGCAGGGGCACCCGCAAGGCGTTCCCGCTTGGTGATCGTGACGGCGTAGTGCCCGGCCGGAATTCCGGCGAAAAGGCCCTGGGTTTGGACAATCGCCACACCCGCCTGATCAGACCGCCCGATCCCGACCCAGCGACCAGTTTGCGGCAATAGCGTGATCGTAGCGTCGGCAACCGGGCCCGCCTGCTCGACAATCGTCACGGTGCAAGAAACCAGCGGCGGCAAGTCATCCGGCCGTTGCGGCCCACCGCTACAGCCGACGATTGGCCCGAGGAGGTACGCGGCCAGCAAGGCCCGCCAGCGACAGATTCGACTACGAGGAGGTGACATCGAACGTGATAAGCAGGATGTGGAACGTGGCCGCCGTCGCCCGCATGTGCGGACAAGAGCCTCTGAACTTTTCCGCCACGGACAGCTACAACTCAAACCCGCCCGCAAACTGCCGCAGCCGACACTCACAGGCTTTCGCTTGATTCGCCTCCGGTTTTGGTTCCCAAGCTGCCCCAGACACCAAATCGTGATGGGCCGAGATCGGTAGGTTCATGGGCTGCACCCACTGGCGAACCCGCGGCAATCGTTTCGGCAATCAGGTGGGTCGATCCGTCAGCCATCAACACCATGCAGCCACCCGGATGGCGGCTGCCCGCGGAATAGATGCCGTACTCACTTCCCACGGTCGTGGCCCAACCCGACACCGTTGAGCAACTTGGCGAATTGGGTGGCAATATCGTCTGTACCACCGAGAAACCGCAGAACCCGTCATGCCACTGCCAGCCACGACGGGCCTGAAAACTATTGCCGGCGTAGCGACCGGTGCCGAAGTTGAAAGCAGCGAGGCACTCGCTGAGGGTGAAAGGCCCGGCTAGGTTGGTGACATCACCGATCTCACCCCGGCCGGTCGGCCGAATGAACTCAACGAGGGCGATCGTCTTGCTGAGTCCGTCGCTGATCTTATGGAATTGGGTCATGGTCCCGTTGGCAAAGACGCCGCGGGAGGACTTGTAGCTGTTGGTGTGATCCACGTTCATCTTGCAGTCACCCACAGAGAACCCGTAGTTCTGTCGTCCATAGCCCACATCCAACACACCGTCCCCGATCTTCTGGGTGTCGCTGGGGCAGACCAGCGTCGCGATTTCCTGCTCACGCACCGGATTCAGCCACGCGTTGCCGGTCCAGGCCATCGCCGTGTCATAGATTGCCTGCTCCTCGAGAAAGGCCGACAGGTGCGGGAAGGGACCGAGCCGCAGCAGCATGCCAGGGTTGGTATTGACAGTTGAATCCGGGCCATTCTTCAGCTTTGGCAGGGCCTTGTGGGCGTCATGAAAGCCGTGCAGGGCCAAGCCGATCTGTTTCAAGTTGTTGGTGCAGGTGGTGCGGCGGGCTGCCTCGCGGGCCTGCTGAACCGCAGGGAGCAACAACCCGACTAAGACGCCAATGATGGCGATCACCGCCAGCAGTTCGACCAGGCTGAACGCCCCCGGGGCACACCCGATGCTGCCCCGCCGGCGGTAAGCGGATGAACCGGTGGCAGTCGTGCCGTCCGCGTTGATCGCGAAACTAAAGAACATCGTTCGATCCTCCCCGACAAATGATCTGAACAGAGCGATCTGACGTACCGCAAAAACATCACTGATCTTCGTTCTGGTCATGGTTAGCGTCAATGCACAACGTGGTGTTTGTTGTCTTTTTTGGTTGTGTGCCTGCGGGCCTTGCCCGGTTTCTTCTTCGTGAAAAAGAACCAGAGAGAGGTTTTTCCACTTCCAGCTGGGCGAGGCAGATTTCCAGCCGATTGGGGCGACGGCTCTCGCTTGGCTTTGGAAACAGTTTCAAAGATCAGGAACGGGATCACGCCGCCACGCCAGTGACCGGGCCAAGGTGAGCCAGAGCAGCCCGCAGACAGCTGCCAGGCCTGCTGCGATCGGCCGGTTGATCAGGCCCAGCAGACCACCCCCAGCGGTGAGTGACTGGATGAACCGTTCCTCAAGCGGTCCGCCGAGGATGATGCCGAGGACAACCGGTCCGAGCGGCACGCCCCGCCGTTCAAGCAGAAAGCCGACGATGCCCATGACGAGCATGACCCCGACGTCAAACATGCTGCCGTTGAGTGCGTACGCACCCGTCACGCAGAACAGCACGATCACCGGTAGCAGAACGGCCCGAGGCACCCGGAGCAACACCCCGCCAAGCTGCACAGCCAGCAGCCCCACCGGCAACAGCATGAGATTGGCCAGCAGAAAGACGAGATAGACGCTGAAGACCATTTCAGGCTGATCGACGAACACCTGCGGTCCCGGCGTGATGTTCTTCATGAGCAAAACCCCGATCACGATTGCGGTGACCGAGTCGCCGGGAATGCCAAAGACCAAGGCCGGAATCCAGCTGCCGGCCACGGCTGCATTGTTGGCTGCCGTGGCATCGGAG
>CALAZQ010000295.1 GCA_937926325.1 uncultured Planctomycetaceae bacterium
GTCGTGCGGACGGCGGCGGGATCGATCCGCGAGACCCAGGCCGCGACGGCGTTGCCGCCGGCCACCGCATGGGGAATGCCCGCCGCCTCGAGGGCGGTCACCGCCCGCTTGAGTCGCTCCTTGACCATGGCCACCGCCTGTTCCACGCGATCGAGGACGTCGAAGCCGAATCGCACGACGCTCGGGCCAGGAATCCGCACGACGTTGTCCAAAGGATCGGAAGCCATGGCGAGAGTGTATTCCACCGCCCGATCAAGGGACAGCAAGAAGTGTACGTATGTACCCGTTTCTGTCAAGGCAAGTCAGTCAGGTGATAATCTCCGCGATTCAGCAGGCAATAGGCGGCTACCATGATGCGAGTCTCTACCGAGGGAGGATTGGTTGTTGGAAACTCAACGCCTCGCAAGGTATTCTGGGTCATCCGCCATGTCACCTGCCGGTCGGGTAAAGAAACTTCTGAGGATTCCTTTATGCCCGCCGCTGTCCGCGAGCCCGCCGATGATCTGACTGCCCAGGCGTATCGGTCGCTCCGCCAGATGATCCTGGATGGCCGCGTGCGGCCCCGAGAAAAGCTGTCGCACCGTGCGTTGTCGAAAAGCTTGGGCATCGGCCGCAGTCCGGTGCGGGATGCGCTCCTGCAGCTGGAGGCCGAAGGGCTGATCGAACATCGGCCCAGTTCCGGCATCTACCTGCGGGAAATCACGCCACAGGATCTCGAATGCATCTATGAACTGCGGCTGGTGAATGAGCCTTATATCGCCGGCCGGGCTGCCGACCGGGCTGAGGCGGCGCATCTCGCCACGCTCCGACGGCTCTGCGACGAGATGCAGACCATCGCCGACAGGCCCGACTTGGCAACGTGGTTTGCCGACCTCGACAACCGCCGCCGCTTTTGCGGGCTCGACATGGAGTTTCATGCGACGGTGCTGGAGGCCTCCGGCAATCCGATCGCCGTGAAGATCCTCGGCAACACCCAGATGCTGGCGCTGGTCTTTGCCTGGGATCTCGGCTTCGGCAAGCCCGAGTGGTTTGCCGACATCATGGAGCGGTCCGCCGCCCATCACCGGGCCATCTACGAGGCGATCCGGCGGCGGGATCGCGACGCGGCCCGGCAGGCGATGACCGAGCACGTCTCGTGGGCCCGGCAGGAAGTGCCCGAGCACTACGCCGCCACAGCGCAAGCTGCAGAAGCTTGAGCGGTAAAGATCGGGTAGTGTATCGACGCCCTGCCTGAAACTGGCGTCCAAATTCGGTCGAGTGTTAGCCTTTACACGCTTTCACCGCGAGCGGAGCCAAGGGCACCAAAACCATTTTGCCGGCCCGAAGAAAAGGGCCTCTCGCGGAATGGTCGGTTCTCGCTTCCCTTGATTCGGCAATTCTTGCCTGAATCGTCAAGCCCGCGAGGATCGCCCGGCCGGCGTTCACCAGCAGCATTCATCCCAAGCTGCGAGCAGCGGGGCCATCATGGCCCGGAGCGATTCCGGCAGCTATGCTGCCTCCCTCGCGGCCGGCTTGGATGCCGGCCGCCCCAGCCCTCGATTGATTCCGGAGAAGAGCCTGCCATGTCGGCCCACCAAGCATTCTTGTCACTCGGCCTCAGCCTGCCCCCCGCCCCCAAGCCTGCGGGCGTCTACAAGCCCTGCCTAATCGATGGGCGGCATGTCTACGTGTCCGGCCACGGTCCGGTGCAGGCCGATGGCAGCCTGATCTGTGGCCGCGTGGGCCAGGACCTCGACAAGGAGGCCGGCAAGGCGGCAGCCCGGCAGGTGGGACTGACCATCCTCGCCACCCTGACGGCCAATCTCGGCAGCCTCGACAAGATCAAGCGGGTCATCAAGGTGCTCGGCATGGTCAATGCCACCCCCGATTTTGTTGACCATCCGTTCGTGATCAACGGTTGTAGCGAGTTGTTCGGTGAAGTCTGGGGGGAAGACCTGGGCATCGGCGTCCGCAGCGCCGTCGGCATGGGCTCGCTGCCGGGCAACATTGCCGTCGAGATTGAAGCCCTCTTTGAACTGGCGTAAGGGGAGGCACCGTGGCCGAGCCGACGATCACCACAGCCCTCGCTGCGCAAAAGGTGCTGCCACTGTTCACCTGCGGTGATGCCGCCGTCGGTCTGCAGGTCCTGGCCGCCCTGCACGCCGGTGGCATCGACATCGTAGAGTTCACCAACCGCACGCGGGCGGCGGTCGAGGTCTTTCGCGAGCTTGCAGCGGCAGCCGCCGAGCAGTTGCCGGCGATGACGCTGGGGGCCGGGACGATCATCAACCGCGAACAAGCGGAAGCCTTTCACACCGCGGGCGCGAAGTTCATCGTCGCCCCCAATTTGGATGACGACGTGGGCCGGGTCTGTGCCGAGCGGGGCCTGCCCTGGTGCCCGGGCACCGGCACCGTCTCAGAGATGATTCGGGCCCACCAACTAGGGGCCGCCCTGATCAAGGTCTTTCCGGCCGATGCCCTGGGCGGGCCGACTTTTGTGAAGGCGGTCCGGGGGCCGTGCCCTTGGCTGAAGCTGATGCCATCCGGCGGCGTCACCACCGACGAGGCCAATCTGCGGGCCTGGTTCGCTGCCGGGGTTCACTGCGTCGGCATCGGCTCGGCCCTGATCGACCGCGAGACGCTGGCCGCCGGCCGCTACACGGACCTGGCCGATCGCACCCGCCGCCTCGTCAGCCTGCTTGCGGAGGTTGCCCCGACATGAGCCTTGCGGTTGTTGCCATTGCCATTGTGTTGCTGGTCGTGCTCGTCGTCTGGGCACGGATGCACGCCTTTCTGGCCTTCATTCTCGTCTCGGCGGGTGCGGCCCTCGCGCTCGGCATGCCCGCCACCGAGGTGGCCGGTGCCGTCCGCAAAGGCATTGGCGACATTCTGGGTGGGCTTTCGATTGTGATCGTGGCCGGGGCCATGCTGGGCAAACTCGTGGTCGAAAGCGGCGCCGCCCAGCGGATTGCCGACACGCTGGTGGCGGCGTTCGGCCCCCGGCAGATGGCCTGGGCGATGGCCCTGACCGGGTTCATCGTCGGCATCCCGTTGTTCTACGGGGTCGGCTTTGTGCTGCTCGTGCCAATCATCTTTGCGGTGATCGGTCGATCCAGCTTGCCGCTGCTGGTGGTCGGCCTGCCGGCGTTGGCCTCGATGAGTGTGGCCCACGGCCTGCTGCCGCCGCACCCGGCTCCGACGGCGCTGGTCGCCACGTTCGACGCCAGCCTCGGTCTGACTCTGCTCTACGGGCTCGTCATCGCTGTTCCGGCCCTGATCATTGCCGGTCCGATCTTTGCCCGCTTTCTCGGCGGCATCACGGCCCAGCCGCTGGCCGGCTTCACCGGCACGCCCCTGCCGCCCGAGGCTTTGCCCGGGACAGCCGTCAGCATGATCACGGCACTCCTGCCCGCGGTGCTGTTGCTTCTGACCACGGTGACAGGCCTCTTGGTCGATGCCGAGACCCCGGCTGGCGAGCTTCTCGGCTTTCTCTCGGACCCCGACGTGGTGATGATCGTCGCCCTCGGCTTCGCCACCGTGTCGCTCGGGCTGGCTCGGGGCCGGTCACTACCCCGGGTGATGACGGTCTACGCAAACGCGATCACCGACATTGCCTCCATTCTGCTGGTCATCGCCGGCTCGGGTGCTTTCAAGCAGGTGCTCGTTGCCAGCGGGGTGAATGACGAGATTGCCGGCACGCTCGAGGGATTGGCGGTCGATCCCCTGATTCTCGCCTGGGTGGTGACGGCAGCCATTCGCGTCTGTGTCGGCTCGGCCACTGTTGCCGGTCTGACGGCCGCCGGCATCCTGGCCCCCGTGGTCGCGGCCGGCGGTGTCGAGCCAAACCTGATGGTGCTGGCCATCGGCGCCGGCAGCCTGTTCTGCTCGCACGTCAACGATGCCGCCTTCTGGATGTTCAAAGAGTATTTCGGGGTCAGCGTGGCCGACACCTTCAAAAGCTGGACCGTGATGGAGTCGCTGGTCTCGGTGGTGGGGCTGGCCGGCGTGCTCGCCCTTGCTCAGGTCGTCTGAACCGCCAGTCATCCGCCCTCAGTCAGCGGCCACGCGGGCCACTGCCTTGAGCACGCCGCTGGTGGGATCGACCAGTTGCGGAAAGGCCTCGGGCAGGTCGGTCCAGCTGAGCCGATGCGTGATCCAGGGGCCGGTGTCGATGCGACCAGCCTCGATGTCGGCGATGATCCGGCCGAAATCACTGGAGCGGGCGTTGCGGCTGGCAAGGATGGTTAGCTCGCGGCGGTGCAGCAGGGGAGCATGGGGAAAGCTGAGCGTGCCCTGGGTGATACCCACATAGACGACCCGGCCGCCAAAGGCCGCAAACCCGAGCGACCGGCTCATGCTCTGGCCGCTGCCTGTCGCGTCGATCACCACATCACAGCATTCACCTCCGGTGAGGTCTGCGACTGCGGCAAAGTCGGCGTCATCGCCGGTTGCCAGCAGCGTATCGGCTATTCCCAGCGTGTCGCGGACAAATGCCAGCCGCTCGGCCACCATGTCCATCACGATCGGCCGGGCCCCGGCCAGCCGCACAAACTCGAGAGCCGACAGGCCGATCGGGCCGGCCCCGATCACCAGCACGGTCTCACCCGCTGCGACAGCCGCCCGGTCCACGGCATGGCAGCCGATGGCCAGGGTTTCGACCAGGGCATTCTGCTCAGCCGTCAGGTTCGGTGATGGGTGCAGCTTGCGGGCAGGTACCGTGAACAACGGCTGCAGCCCGCCGTCGCAGTGGACCCCCAGGGTCTGGTGATGCTCGCAGCAGTTGGTCTTGCCGATCCGGCAGGCATGGCACTGCTGGCAGTTGATATAGGGCTCTACACAGCAGCGGTCACCGGGGCGGACGTTCTCGACACCCGCCCCGACTGCCATCACCTCGACACCGAGTTCATGGCCGGGGATCCGCGGATAGCTGAAGAACGGCATCTTGCCGAGGTAGCCGCCGTAGTCGGTGCCGCAGATACCCACCGCCTCGACCCGGACGACCGCCTCCCCCGGCCCCGGCGCGGCCGGCTCGGCCACGTCGATCAGCTGCCAGTGTTTCGGTTCAACCAGTTGCAATGCCTTCATCACTCAGCCTCACTTTCACGCATAAACTTCTGTGCCGCCTGTCCGGTCGCTTCCGCTCCCGGCTTCCTGAGGAAATCATCTCAGTATGGAA
>CALAZQ010000296.1 GCA_937926325.1 uncultured Planctomycetaceae bacterium
TGGCTTCACGGAAAGAGCCGACTTCGTGTCGGCCTTTCCTTGGCGGGCCTCCGCCCGCTGGTGCTCATTGGCGGCATCCTGCCGCCGGGTGGCAGTTGGTTGGCGTGGGCAATCCCATGCGGCGGGCCTTGGCGTCCCCGCGCGGACAAGATCCTATTCGTCCGTGACGCAGCCCTGCGACGCGGGGGCGACGCAGCGGATGTATTTCGCCAGCATGCCCCGTTCGAACTTCGGGGCCGGCTGCTGCCAGGCCGCCTTCCGTTCGGCCAGGTTCTCGTCGCTCACTTCAACCACGATGGTCGCCTGCTCGGCATCGATCACCACGGTGTCACCGTCTTGCACCAGGGCAATCGGACCGCCCTCATAGGCTTCCGGCACCACATGGCCGACAATGAAGCCGTGCGACCCACCCGAGAACCGGCCATCGGTGATCAGGGCGACATCTGCTCCAAGCCCGGCTCCCATCAGCGCCGAGGTGGGCGTGAGCATCTCGGGCATGCCCGGCCCGCCCTTGGGCCCCTCGTAGCGAATGATCACCACGTCGCCGCGGTGAATACCACCATTTTCGAGTGCGGCCAGCATTTCCTCTTCGCTGTCAAAGACACGGGCCGGGCCGGCGAACCGCGAACCCTCCTTGCCCGTGATCTTGGCCACTGCGGTGCCAGGGGCGAGATTCCCCGTGAGAATCGTGATGTGACCGGTCGGCTTCAGCGGCTGCTCGACCGGCTGGATGATCTTCTGGCCCTCGGCCAGCCCCTTGCTGCCGGCGAGGTTCTCGGCGAGGGTCTTGCCGGTCACCGTCAGGCAGTCACCGTCGAGCAGCCCCTTGTCGAGCAGATATTTCATCAGGCCGCTGGTACCGCCGATCGAATGGAGGTCTTCCTGGACGAACTTTCCACTCGGCTTGAGGTCGGCGAGATAGGGAATCCGCTGGGAGACCGCCTGGAAATCGGCCGGCTCAAGCGGCACGCCGACGCTGCGGGCCATGGCGATAAGGTGCAGCACGGCATTGGTCGATCCGCCGAGGGCCATGATCACCACCATGGCGTTTTCGAAGGCCCGGCGGGTCATGATGTCCCGCGGCTTGAGGTCCCGCTCGAGCAGATGCAGCAGCACCTCGCCGGCCCGGCGGCACTCTGCCAGTTTGTCGGGATGCTCGGCCGGGATTGAAGCCGAGTCAGGCAGGGCCATGCCCATCGCCTCGATTGCCGTGGCCATCGTGTTGGCGGTGTACATGCCGCCGCAGGCGCCGGCGCCAGGGCAGGCATGCCGCACGATGTCACTGCGGCGGGCGTCGTCGATACGGCCGGCCACGTATTCGCCGTAGCACTGGAAGGCTGAGACGATGTCGAGTGGGGTGCCGTCGGCGAGATGGCCCGGTTTGATCGTGCCGCCATAGACCATCAGGGCCGGCCGGTTGAGCCGCCCCATCGCAATCAGGCAGCCGGGCATGTTCTTGTCACAGCCGGGAATGGCCACCAGCCCGTCGTACCACTGGGCCTGCATCACCGTCTCGATCGAGTCGGCAATGATGTCTCGCGACGGCAGCGAAAAGCTCATGCCGTCGGTGCCCATCGAGATGCCATCGCTGACGCCGATGGTGTTGAACCGCATCCCGACCAGGCCGGTGGCCACGACACCCTCGCGGACGGCCGCGGCGAGTGTGTTGAGGTGCATGTTGCAGGTGTTGCCCTCGTACCACATGCTCGCGATGCCGATCTGGGGCTTCGTGAGATCCTCAGGCGTCAGGCCAGTGCCGAGCAGCATCGCCTGCGACGCCCCCTGGGCACGGGGCTGGGTGATTCGAGAACTGTAGCGGTTGAGGGCGGCCATCGATTGACTCCAGGGGACGAGGATCTGGCAGAATAGTGCCTCGCACCACCCGATGAAAGTGACCGCCATGCCGCCCCCGCCTGAGTTCATCTTCCTCGATGTCGGCAATGTGCTGGTGTCATTCGACCATGCCCGTGGGCTGCGGCAGATCGCCGCGGCCAGTGGGGTCGATCTGCCAGACGTCGAGGCCTTTTTTGTGAGCCGCGATTTGCAGCAGCGGCTGGAAGCGGGGGCAGTCAGCTGGCCGGCCGCCCATGCCGAGTTCTGCCAGCTCACGGGCTCGGCGGTGCCTCTTTCGGAATTTTCACTGGCCGCTGGGGATATCTTCAGCCTGCGGGCCGAGATGCTGCCGGTACTCGCGGCCCTGCGACGGCTGCAGATGCCCGTCGGCCTGCTCTCCAACAGCTGCGAGCCGCACTGGCAGTTTATCTGCGGCAGCGGTTACGCCTTCCTGCCAGCCGGCTTTCCAATCACTGTGCTCAGTCACGAAGTGGCCGCGGCCAAACCTGCACCGGCCATCTACGCCCGGGCTGCCGGGGCTGCGGGGGTTCCGCCTGAACGAATTTTTTTCTGCGACGACATCGAGGCGCATGTCACCGCTGCTCGGGCCGCCGGCTGGGACGCCGAGCTTTTCAGTTCCGCGGGCCGGCTGATCGACGACCTCACGCAGCGGGGGCTGCGGCTGGGGCTGTAACTCAAGGGAGGGACGGCAAAAGTTCAAGCAGATCCTGCTCCTCGATCCGGCCTTCCAGCAAAACAGTGTCCCCGCGAACGAGGACGGGCACCCGCAGGCCGTACGCCTGCCGGAGTGCCTCATCGGCATCGACGTCGACCAGCGGGCAGGATGGGGCATGCACCGCCAGCAGATCCTCCACCTGCTCGCACAGGTGGCAGCCACTTCGGGTGTACAGAGTAAGCTGAGGCATCACGCTCGATTTCCCGCCGCCAGGGCACCGCCCCAATCATGTTATGCTAAGGATTTCCGGCGTCCGGTGCGAACCCTTTCCTCTGCCTCGGTGCAAACAAACGCATGAGCCGAGAGGCTGTCACGATTGAAGATTTTCTGACCGTGCTGCGGAAAAGCGGCCTGGTTGAAGCCACCCGGCTGGAACAGGTGGCTGCGCCATGGCAGGGGGCGACCGGACAGCTTCCCGATGCGCTGCCGGACGCTTTCAAAAAGGCCGATCTGCTGACCGACTGGCAGATCCGTCAGCTCCGTAAGGGGAAACACCGCGGCTACTTTCTGGGGCAGTACAAACTGCAGCGGGAACTGGGCAAAGGCGGCATGAGTGCTGTCTATCTGGCCGAGCACACCGGCATGAAAATGCCGGTGGCAATCAAGGTGCTGCCGGTGAAGCGGGTGGATGAGAAGTCGTACCTGGAGCGATTCAAGCGGGAGGCCCAGGCTTCCTTTCGACTGAACCATCCCAACATCGCCCGGGCCACCAACTTCGACCACTCCGGCGACATCTGGTACATCGTGCTCGACTACATCGAGGGCATTGACCTACAGAAGAAGGTGAAGGAGGGGGGCGTGCTGCCGGTCCGCGAGGCTGTGAAGTACATCCGCCAGGCGGCCCTCGGCCTGCAGTACGCTCATGATGAGGGTCTTGTCCACCGCGACATCAAGCCGGCCAACCTCATTCTCGACAACAAGGGAACCATCAAGATCCTCGACCTCGGCCTTGCCCTCGGCAGCGACGACGATGAAGAGGGCGGCCTGACCAAGCAGCACGACGAGAAGGTGCTGGGCACCGCCGACTACCTGGCCCCCGAACAATCGAGGAACAGCCACGCCGCCGACCCGCGTTCAGACATCTATTCACTCGGCTGCACGCTCTACTACCTGCTTGTCGGCCGCGCACCATTCGCCAAGGGAAGCGTGGTGGAGCGGATCAAGGCGCACTGGAACGAGCCTCCGCCAAACCCACTTGATGAACTGGAGCCCCCCCCTCCCGATCTCGACTCGGCCGTCATCGATCTTTATTTCAGAATGCTCGAAAAACATCCCGATGCCCGGCCGCAGACGGCGGGTGAAGTCGCTGACACGATTGCCGCCTGGCTTGAACAACATGCTGGCGACGGCCCACGGCCCGCCGGTTCCCTGCGGCGGCGGCCGAGCGACTCCAGTATCGCAAGCGGCTCACTGCTGCAGTCGGGTCTGCGGCGGAGGCCCTCCTCGACGGCTGCCAGCGGCAGCAACGTGCTTCGCCCTCGGAGCTCCAGCCCAAAGGCCGGTCCCCGCCGCCCCCCGGGTCCCGCCGCCAAGGCTGCCATCGCCAGGCCACTCGACGACGACGATGCAGAACCGCTCGAGACGCTCATGCTCGATGAGCCCGTCACCCCCGAACGTCCGCCCGCGGCAAAGCGAACGGTCACTCGGCAGCCCACGGCGGACGCGGTCGACGACGATGAGGACGACGACTTCTTCAGCGGCGGCACAGCCCGACGACCGGCGACGGAGCCCGCTGACGAGGAGGACGACGATGATGATTTTTTAGCCGGCCTCGGTGGGGCCGGAGCCGCCAAACGGTCCGCGACTGACGCCCCTGACGACGATGATGATGACTTTCTCGCGATGACCCAAACGCGGCCAGCCGCCCAGACTGTCGCCAGTTCCACGGTTTCTGAAGCCATTCCATCACCAGCCGAAGTGGAGGACATGACGGTCGGCGAGTGGTGGTCCAGCCTGACGGAGTCGCGATTTCTGCGGATTCCGTTCTGGGGGTGGGTGGGTATTCTGGGCTTTCTCGTTTTCTGCACCCTGTTGACGTTGACGCTTTGGAGCTACGAAGTCTGGCCCTTCAGCCCGCCCGATTCTGCCGCCGCGAAGCAGTAGGCCGCAGGAGCGGCGGGGGCTTCACTCGCAGTCAGCAATCGCCGCTGCCCAGTCCTCGTCGGCGAGGTCAGCAATGCTCGCCCGATGGGTCAGGTCATAGTCGAGCGGCGTGATCGTGATGGCCCCGGCCCGGAGGGCGGTGATGTCGCTTTCAATCGCGGAAGGGGGGGGCGGCGGATCATTGCTGGCCCAATAGTAGTTCCGCCCCCGGGGGTCGACGCGGCGTTCAAACGCCTCGCCGTAGCGGGCCACACTCATCGGGACGACCCGCACCGCTGGTGTCCCCCGCAAGGCTGCGGTCGGAATGTTGATGTTGAACAGGCTGCCGGCAGGCGGCTTGCGGGCGAGCAGTCGTTCAATCACTGCCACGGCAATCCCGGCTGCCCGGTCGTACTCAAAGTGATCGTTCCATTCGAGTGACACGGCGATGCTGGTGATGCCGAAGAAGGCCCCCTCGATGGCGGCGGCAACCGTGCCGGAATAGAGCACGTTGATACCGGCATTGAGGCCGCTGTTGATGCCGCTGATGACCAAGTCGGGCCGCCGCGGGCAGAACTCGGCAATCCCCAGCTTGACGGCATCGGCTGGGCTGCCATCAACCGCCCAGCCACGCCGGCGGTCACCCGCAAAAACTTCCTTCGCAGTCAGCGGCGTGAGAAAGGTGATCGCGTGGCCGACACCGCTCTGCTCGGTGGCTGGGGCCACGACCGCCGTCTCCAGCCGACCGGAAAACGCCTGCTCAATCGCGGCCAGGCCAGGCGCGTAGATCCCGTCGTCATTTGTCAGCAGGGCAAGCATTCGGCGGCTCCAGCGGGTTACGGGCCGGCAGCCCGGTGGCCGCCGTTTCCAAACTCTACCAGCAGCCGCGTTGCTGCTGCGAACCACGCTCCCCGTGGCCGCGCAGGGCCAACTCCACCAACCGGCCTGCTCGCAGTATACTGAGGGGCTTTCCCGTACCACCCCGTGGATTGCCCCGTCGTGTCCGTCGCCTCATCCCAGCCAGAGAGCCGTCTCGCGGCTATTGCCCCCGTCAACGCGGTGAATGCCGAGCGGGTGCTCGTTCTCGATTTTGGCTCACAATACGCTCAGCTCATCGCCCGTCGGGTCCGCGAGCAGCATGTCTACTGCGAGATCGTCCGGCACGACATCACCGCCCAGCGGGTCGCTGAGATTGCCCCCCGTGGGATCATCCTCTCCGGCGGGCCGGCCAGCATTTATGAGGATGATGCCCCCCGCTGCGATCCGGGACTGTTCAGCCTCGGCATTCCGGTCCTCGGCATCTGCTATGGCATGCAGGCGGCCTGCGAGGCTCTCGGCGGGCGGGTCGGCCGGGCGGAGGCCCGCGAATACGGTCGGGCCCACTGTGACGTCCTGACGGCCGACTCCATCTTTGCCGAGGTGCCGTCGACCACCGATGTCTGGATGAGTCACGGCGACCAGGTGACCACCGTCTCAGATGAATTCGTGCCGTTGGCCAAGACCGCCACCTGTCCCCTCGCCGCCGTCCGTCACCGGTCGCTGCCGGTCTTCGGCCTGCAATTCCACCCCGAGGTCACTCACACGCCGGCCGGCAGCACGATGCTGGCCAATTTCCTCCGCCGAGAGTGCGGCTGCACCGGCACCTGGCGACTGGAGGATTTCGCCGAACTGGCGATCGACTCGATCCGGCAGCGGGTCGGGCAGGGAAGGGTGATCTGTGGACTCTCGGGTGGCGTCGACTCTGCCGTGGTCGCAGCCCTGATCAGCCGGGCCATCGGTGACCGGCTCTCCTGCATTCTGGTTGACAACGGCCTGCTGCGGAAGAACGAAGCAGCGGCGGTGATCGAAGAGTTCTCGGACCACTTCAAGACCGACCTGCATGTCGTACCGGCAGAAGCCCGGTTTCTCGATGTCCTTGCCGGCGTCACCGAACCGCAGGAAAAGCGGCGCCGCATCGGCCGGACGTTTATCGACTGCTTCACCGACGAGGCGGCGAAAATCGAGGATGCCCGGTTTCTGGCCCAGGGCACACTCTATCCCGACGTGATCGAAAGCGGGGCGGCAGCTGACGGCCCGGCCGCCACCATCAAGCTGCACCACAATGTTGGTGGCCTGCCGGAGGATCTCCAGTTCGAGCTGATTGAGCCGCTGCGAGATCTCTTCAAGGACGAGGTGCGGCAGCTCGGCCTCACCCTCGGCCTGCCAGAGAAAATCGTCTGGCGGCATCCCTTCCCCGGCCCCGGGCTGGCGGTCCGCTGCCTGGGCGAGGTGACCAGGCCCCGGCTCGACACACTCCGGGAAGCTGACGCGATCGTCCTCGAAGAACTCGACCGGGCCGGCCTGATGCGGCAGATCTCCCAGGCCTTTGCCGTGCTGCTGCCGGTGGAGAGTGTCGGCGTGATGGGCGATGCCCGCACCTATGAAAACGTACTGGCAGTCCGGGCGGTCGAAACCGAAGACTTCATGACGGCCGACTGGAGCCACATTCCTTATGAGGTGCTCGGCCGCATCTCAACCCGGATCATCAACGAAGTGCGGGGCGTCAACCGGGTGGTCTACGACATTTCGTCGAAGCCGCCAGCCACCATCGAGTGGGAATAAGCCGGAGGGCCAATTGCCTCCTCGATGGGAACATCCCTATCCTCATCTGGCTGCTGATTCCGTTTGGCCGAGGCATCGCGGCGAAACCGGGGTCGCGATTCATCTTCCCAGCCCCGGTCGCAGAGCCCCCCCTTGCGGACCATTCCGCTTTAAGGAGGGAGGAATGGCTGGGACAATGGGATGACCCTGCCGAAAAAACAGGATGTGCCGGATATTCTCATAAAAGAGTTTATGCCGCTTCTCCGATGAGGGAACCGTCGGGTGAGTGTATCGATGAGGGCGACTTTTTCGCCCGCTCACCCAGGCCTCCCCCCTCGCAGGCGCACCAACCATGACTGGCACTCTCAAGAGGCTCGCACGCCCGCTCGTGCTCCTCGGGCTGCTCTTCCCGGCAGCCGCCGCGGCGGCGGACAAGCCGCCTCGTTTGACCCTTGGAAAAACCTTTTCGTTCCGTTTTCAAAACTCAGCCGCCGAAGCCACCGACAAGGCCCCTCTGCCCGCACCGGCAGCCGACGGCAGCCCGGTGTTTCCCCAGCCCGCTCCGCGACAGCCCGAGGATATCGGCGACCTGACGGAAGCCGAGCAGCTCGAGCCGGGCGAGTCACAGCTGACTGACGACGCCCTCACCGTCGATCCGGACGAGAACCCGCTGGGGCGGTCAATCAGTGAGGCTCTCGCCGAAGGGGAGCCGGCCGCCGGCCTGCCCGAGGATGAAGAACTCGTCGAAGGGGAGTCGCAGCTCACCGACGATTCCCTCACCGTCGGCGCCGACGTCGACATGAAGGTTCGCTGGAACAACGGACTCGAGTTCATGTCGACCAATCGGGAGTTCCGGGTGCACGTCGGCGGACGGGCACAGTTCGACACCACGTCCTTCACTGCCGGTCCGGGCGTGAATGCTCCGCCAAGCCAGGGCGGCGTCAATCAGCGGCTGGCGGGTGCCACAAACTTCCGCCGCGGTCGGTTCCGGATCGACGGTCAGATGTACGAGAACTTCGAGTGGCTCACCGAGTTCGACTTCATCAACCAGCTGCAGGTCAACTCGCTGGCCGACCCCAGCCGAATTCCCCAAGAGCAGGGCGTCGCCCCCAACCCGGCGCCGACCGAGGTCTGGTTGGCGATTACCCAGCTGCCCTACGTCGGCAATCTCGTGGTCGGCAACCAGAACACCCTCACCGGCCTCGAGCACATCACCAGCGACCGATTCGTGAACTTCATGGAACGGTCCTTCAACGCCGACGCCTTCACCATGCCCTTCAACAACGCCTATGCCCCCGGCATTCAGATCTTCAACAATTGGGGCGAGAACGATCGCTACCGCTGGGCCCTGGGCACCTTCAAGGATGACTTCAACATCTTCGGCTTTTCCGACACCGCCGCCGCCAACTCGATCCAGACCCGGGTCACCGGCCTGGTGGTCGACGACCCTGACAACAACCGCTGGACGCATCTTGGGTTCTGTGCCGTCTACCAGCAGACGCCGCAGTCACAGGACTCGTTCCGCGACGTCGCCGACCCCGTCACGGGCGTCATCACCCAGCAGGTGACCCAGCAGGGCAGCATGCGGTATCGCGTCCGGGGCAACATCCGCAACGGCCCTCCCGGCCCGCTCAACTCGATCTACGCCGACACCGGCCTGCTTGGTGCCGACTACCAGACGCTGCTGACCGCAGAGTACGCTTCAAACTGGGGCCCACTGCAGATGCAGGCAGAGTGGACGATGACCCTGCTGCCGAAGGCCAGGTCGATCCTCAACCCTTCCGGCACCGCCGGCCAGCAGCCGATCGACACGGTGGTGGAGAACCTGTTCTATCAGGGTGCCTATGTGGAGGTGATGTACGCCCTCACTGGCGAGGGCCGCAGCTACAACCGCAAACAGGCGGTGCTCGACCGGTACGTCCCGCGGAACAATTTCTACCGGGTGCGAACCCCCGACGGCATTCGCACGAGCGAGGGTGGCGTCCAGATCGGCGCTCGCTACGACTGGGTCTGCCTGAATGACAAGGGAATCAACGGCGGCGTCCTCAACGGCGTCACGCTCGGTGCCAACTGGTTCTTGAACCCCAATACCCGCGTCGCTCTCAATTACGACTTCACCTACCGGGATTTCACCAACAGCCTCGGTGCCAACGGGAGCGGCGGCATCAACGGCTTTGGCACCCGCTTTTTCTACGATTTTTAAGCACCGGCCCAGCGGCCCTTGCAAACTCCCGTTCACCATCCCCGACAAGGATTTCTCCGATGAGATGTCACCCGTTTCTTCCCGGCAGCACGTCCCGGCATCTGCCGGTTCTCCTGGGGGCGGCCGCCCTCGTGATCGCCAGCTCGACCTGGGCAGCCGACACGGCCCTCCAACTCAACCGCCCGACGCAGACGGGCTGGCGACCAAAACCGGCAAAGATCGTCCCGGCCGCAGCTGCCGAGCCAGTCGAGGACGCCCCCGCCGCAGACCCCGCCCCCATTCCCGCCGACGAGCTGCCCGCCGAACCGATCGCCCCGGCACCCGCCGCCGAGAACGCGGCCGACCCGAACGCGGGCCCAAGCAAAACCTCCTCGGCGGAAGCAGACCTTCCGGCCTGTATTCAGTGCGGGGCAACCTGTGGCCTGATCCCCTTTTGCCGTTGCGAGCCGGTCATCCGGAAAAAACCGAAAACAATCTATGAGTCCAAGTGCGAACTTGTCTGCGAACCGGCCGTCGGCCTCCTCCACCACCACCGGCAGAAGCACCAGCATGGCGGCTGCAGCGACTGCGGACCGGCCTGCGGCCCCTCCCGCATCCGCAAAAAGAAGACCCTGATCAAGACCGTCAAGGAGGAAGACGTCTGCCACGTCAAGCGAGAGGTCGGCTACATCTGTCGGTGTTGTGCGGGCCAGTGCAGCGGCTGTGATGCCGCCGGCTGCTCGACGCCGCCGGCTGGGCAACGACCGACCCTGGCCGACTGGCGGCCCTTCGCCTGGCTTGAAACCATCTGGAAGTAGGCCGCCCGCAGGGCCTGTCGCCGGAATCTTTGCGCAGCTTGCGCCGGCACCCCGACCCGAACGACCCGCATTCCACGAACAACAGTTCCGACCGGTCTGATCCGCAGCCGAAAATCCTGAAGGGCAACCGCCTGGAGGGGTTCTGCGGATATGGAAAGACTGGCCGGTCAGCAGTGGGGGCATGTCTGCAGTCTGCTGCTGGCCGGTCTGTTAAGTCTCTCCGGAATATCCCAGGTGTCGGCAAACGGGCCGGAAGTCGAGGCTCTGCCGCCTCCGACGGCCAGCCCAGGTCCCGCGGCAACCACTCCAGCCACCGAGCGACCGCCGGCGGTTCATGAGGTCGGCTCTGACCTCAACCTGCGGGCCGTCTGGAACCACGGCCTCTGCCTCGAAAGCCCGCACCGCGACTTTCGGATGAAGGTGGGTGGCCGGGTGCAGATCGATACCACCGCCTTCACCGCCGGACCGGGGCCCAATCAGCCCCCCGGCCAGGCCGGCCTCGATCCACCGCTGACCGGCGCAACCAACTTTCGGCGGGGCCGGTTCCGGCTGGAGGGCCGGATGTACGAGACCTTCGACTTCGCGGCTGAATACGACTACATCAACCAGCTGACGGCCAACAACGAGATCTTCCCGACGGAAACGGGGGAGGGGCCCAATGTCGCCGTCACCGATCTCTGGCTCCAGGTGCGGGAGTTTCCCTGGCTCGGCATCGTGCGGGTCGGCAACCAGAAGGATCCCTTCGGCTACGAGCATCTCATCACCAGCCGCTGGATGAACTTCATGGAGCGGTCGTTCTCGATGGACGCCTTTGTCGCTCCCTTCAACCTCGGCTTCGTGCCCGGCATCCAGAGCCTCAACCGGACCGCCGACGGCCGCATCGGCTGGCAGGTCGGCATCTTCAAGAACACCACCAATCCTTTCGGCTTTGGCGATACCAGCGGTGCCAGCGAGACTGCCGGCCGGCTGGTCTGGGTGCCATGGCTGGAGGATCGCGGCTTCAGGCTGCTGCATCTGGGCATTGCGGGAAGGACGATGCAGCCTCGCAACGGCGTCGTCCGGTTCCGCAGCCGAGGCGATATCCGCAACGGTCCGCCCGGACCCCGCAACTCGATCTATGCCGATGCCGGCGTGCTCGCCGGCAGCTGGCAGAACATGCTCGGCCTCGAACTGGTCGGGAACAACGGCCCCTGGTCATTCCAGGCGGAGTACTTTGGTTCCTGGCTGTACGATGGCGTCACCACCGACCTGGGACCGCTGGAGACCAACGGTTTCCAGCCCGCCCCCGGCACACCGGTCGGCACCGTCTTTTACCAGGGGGGCTATGCCGAGGTGCTCTACTTTCTCACCGGTGAAAGCCGCAGCTATTCCACCCTCGAGTACCGCTTCGGCCGGCCGATCCCCCGGAGCAACTTCTACTGTGTTCGCAGTGGGGGCAAGCGAGGTCCGATCCAGTCCAGCCCCGGTGCCTGGCAGCTGGGCTTTCGGTACAACTACCTGGGGCTGAGTGACGGTGAGGTCAACGGTGGGGTGCTCAACGCCGTCACCATCGGGCTGAACTGGCTGCTGAACCCCAACGCCCGGGTCTACTTCAACTATGACCTCACGTACCGCGACTTCGCCAACACGCCCTTCACCAAAGATGCCGCCGGAAACGTGATCCCAGCCCCCAGCGAAAACGGCAGCGGCTTCATCAACGGCTTCGGGGTGCGGCTGGCGTTCGATTTCTAGTTTTACGCGAATCGGGCCATCCATGGCCCCGATTCGCTTGGGGCGGTCGTGATGAAAGC
>CALAZQ010000297.1 GCA_937926325.1 uncultured Planctomycetaceae bacterium
AATGCCGGAGGTGGGACTTGAACCCACACGCCCTTGCGGGCAACGGATTTTGAGTCCGTCGCGTCTGCCATTCCGCCACTCCGGCTGAGGAGTGCGAGCGTACGCTCCTGAAGCCCATTTTGCCAGCAGCGGGCTCGCCGCGGCCGCTGGGCGTCTGGTACCGTGACCGATTATGGACGTCTACGCCTGCGAAGATGCGGCCGTTGCAGCCCTCGGCCCCCTCACGCTCGCCCGGCCCGCCTGCGACCTCTGCATCGGTGGTGGCAGCCTCGTCGAGATGCTCAGCCACTTCGGCCGGGTCCACCGGGTGCTGAGACCGCATCTACGGGACTACCTCGCGGCCCTCGACGGGAAACGGACGCCGCACTGGGGCGGAGCACTGGAGCCACCACCGGCACCAGTGATCCGCTCTCGGCACGGCGAAACCGTTCTGGTCGTCAATGCCCGGCTGATCCCCAGCCGACCACAGCTCATCGCCCTGCGATCGTTGGTGGAAGCCGGCCATCGGGGCATGGTGTCAGCCGGCGACAGCATCGCTGCGGCCATCCTGCACCGCGACGCGGCGGGTGCGGGGCTCGATGCACAGCTGCTCGACCAACTTATCACCGGCAGCCTGCCGCTCGCTGCGGTTGCCGCCGAAGCGGGGCTGCCCCGGCTCGATGCCTCACTCACGCTGCTCGAGACGCCTGCCGATCTGCTGAACGCCCATGAGCAAAGCCTCGAGGCGATGCTGGCCGTCGCCCTCGACTCCGGCCGTTACGTCGAGCAACGTCCCGGGCTCTATCTCGAACAGGTGTCCAGTAAAGAACTTGCGCCGCGAGTGGATGACTTTGTTGCTGTCCGCAGTGGCCCGGTCGTCATCGATGCCGCCGCCGAGGTCGGCCCCTTCTGCTGCCTCGATGGCCCGCTGCGGATCGGTCGCAGGACCAAGATTCACCCCCGTAGCTGGCTCGGCCCCGGCACCGTTGTGGGCCACGACTGCCGCCTCGGTGGGGAGGTCTCGGCCAGCGTGATCGAGCCATTTTCCAACAAGGCTCACGCGGGCTTTCTCGGCCATAGCCACCTCGGTAGTTGGGTCAATCTGGCCGCCGGCACCGTCACCGGGAATCTCAAGTTCAGCTATGGCACGGTTCGGCTGCAGCAATCCGACGGCCGCACGACTGACACCGGCCGGCAGTTCTTCGGCTGCCTCGTCGGTGACTTTTCCAAGACCGGCATCCAGACAACGCTCCCCTGCGGCGGACTGATCGGCCCGGCAGCCACTGTCGAGGGGCGTGTCGCCAGCCCCGTCGCCCCGTTTGTCACCGTCGTCGCCGGCCTGCCGGCGGGCAGTCTGGCCACGGTCGAACAGGTGGCAACCGCCCTGAGCCGGATGATGGCCCGCCGCGGCATCCCCTGTCACGAAGCCGACCGGGCCCTGCTGGCAGCTATTGCCGGGTGATTGGCTGAGAATCCCGGCTGCGGACTCGCGGCGGGTTTGTTAGGGTGAAGCTGGTTCGACGGTTTTTTGGTGGAGCCAGCAGGAGCAGCCACCTTCGCTCGAATTCCCGCCACCGACCGAAAGGAATTCCCGTGTCAGCCATCATCAGCGACGACCAAGGCTCATTCGCCCTTTCCTTTGAGCTCTTTCCTCCCAAAACCGCCGAATCGGAGGCGATGCTTTGGCAGACGCTTGACGAATTGATGGGTTTTGAACCAAGCCTGATCACGTGCACCTACGGCGCCGGCGGCTCGACCCAGAACAAGACCCTCGAAATCCTCGATGGCGTCCGCAGCCGTCATCCGACCATCGCCGTGGCCAGTCACCTGACCTGCGTCGGGAGTACCGTTCATCAACTGCGAGCCTATCTCGCCGAAGCGGAACGCCATGGTGTCTCGGCCATCGTCGCTCTTCGGGGCGACCCCCCGAAGGGTGAAAACTCGTTCACGCCGGTGGCCGATGGGCTGCGGTATGCCTCAGAGCTTGTCGCCCTGATTGCGGCCGAATTTCCGTCGTTCGACATTCTTGTCGCCGGCTATCCCGAAACCCATCAGGAAGCTCTCAGCCCCGCGGCCGACCTCGGATTTCTCAAGGAGAAGTGCGATGCCGGCGGCGATGTCGTGGTGACGCAGTTGTTCTACGACAACGCCGACTTTTTCCGCTTCCGTGATCGCTGCACGGCCATCGGCATCAACCAGCCGATCATCCCGGGGCTGATGCCGGTGACCAATTACGCACAGATTCAGCGGATCGCCAGCCTCTGTAAGGCCCGCCTTCCAGAGAACTTCACACAAGCCTTTGAAGCCGCTGGCGATGACCCCGACGCCCAGTTCGAGGCGGGCGTCGAATATGCCTCGCGGCAGGCTGAGGAGCTCATCGCCGGTGGAGTGCCGGGGATGCACCTCTACGTGCTCAATAAATCACCGGCGGCAATCCGGGTGCTCGAGCAGGTGGGCCTGACCCGCTCGTAAGCGGGCGACCCGTCTCAGCCCTGCCGGGGCGGCAGATCGTCGTCCATCGTGCTGATGTAACTGCGAAGCCGTTCCAATTCGTCACTGACGTGCCGCAGCTTCAGCATGTTTTCGACCCGCTTGACCAGTTCGACCTTGTTGACAGGCTTGGAGAGGAAGTCGTCGGTGCCGGCCTCGACCGCTCGTTCGATGTCGCCCAGTTCACCGAGTGCCGTCACCATCAGCACCATGATGCCCCGCGTGGCTGGGTCGGCCTTGAGCTGCTGGCAGACCTCAAAGCCGGAGAGCTTCGGCATCATGATGTCGAGCAGGATCACGTCAGGCCTGAAAGAAGCCACCTTCGTGAGCGTATCCTGGCCGTCGATGGCCGTGGCAATCTGGCAGTCGAGATCAGCCAGATAGACCTCAAGCAGTTCGCGGTTGGGCTCATTGTCGTCGGCAATGAGAATCCGGCTGGTCTCGGCTTTGGAAGCAGTGGCGTCAGACGGCGGCATAGGCAGGCGGTAACAGCATGAGGCGGTGGAGGCAGGAGCATGCCAAGGAGTCAGGGAATCTGAAAGATCGACTGGCTTTTGACGATTGCAAAATCATCCGGGAAGGTGTGGAACGCTTGGATGAGCAGGCTTCTGGCCCGGGTTTCGATGTTGATCCAGCTAACGGCACCGACCGCCAGTCGGCCACCGGCCGCGAACCGGTGAAACAGCCCCTGCGTGATGCCGTCGGCGGAGAGTTCCTGCTGAAACGTCCAGAAGACATCGGGCCGGACCCGTTCTAGCTGGAAGCAGGTTTCGTAGCAGACGCCATTGGCACACTCGAGGGCATCGGTCTGCTCACCCTGAATCGCATGGGACAGCAGCCGTCGCTTCACCGGCACCGGCTGATCAGACGAAGTCGCTACCTCGGTCAGCGTAAGGCCGCCCGCCCGCCAGCAGACGACATGGCCACTCCCGGTGATCGCCACCTCGGCGGTGAATCGCCCACGTTCCAGCCGCCGCACAGCGAATCGCTGAAACAACTCGGGGTGCAGCGATCTTCCGTATAGCTGAAAGACCAGGTCGGTGACTTTCGGGCGGACTGAAATCACGGCGATGAATCTCCTGGTGGCCCACTGCCTGTGAAGCGGTGAACCCGCGATGATGTCGCTGAGTATATCGGCTTGACCGATCGGCTCCCAATGTTCGGTCAAAATGAATCAAACGCCGTCAGTACACCGCCGCCGGCTGCTCTGGCAGACATTCTCGCGAGGCACGGCTCGGCTGACGGCGGTGAAAGCATGCCAGCAGACGCGGGGTCAGAGAGCACCAGCATCCCTGAACCACGAAGAGTTTTCATCAAGCTTGACAGGATGGGCCCGCTTCACAGAATGACACCCCATCGGTTGCGTGCAGGGTGCTCTCATCAGCGATGCTCTGCGACCTTCCGGGTTTCAGTCAGGCCGTCATTCGGGCTCCGCGGTTTCCTGAGGTTCGTTGCCGCAGCGGAATGCTCGGCAACAGCGTCAGGTGAGCACGCTGGCAGGGCGGCGTGAGAGTCCGGCCGACGAAGGAGGGCAACCGACAAGACGTCTGAGGAAACCGCTTCGAAACAAAGGGGGGCGGCGAGTGAGGGATCGACAGTCGACGGCAGCCGTCGTGGCTTGGATGTCCCCCCCGTCTTCGAAGCAGGAAACGGCCGCCACGATGCCCGATTCAGGATCGACTTGCCTCAGTGGCCTGCTCCTTCCTTAAAATCAAGGCGGTTTGAATGTGTGTCACTGAGGGCAGGACGTCTCTGCGATGGAATGTGACGGTGGGGTAACTCGAGCACGGGCCGCCTGGCCGCAATGCATTGCTGTTGGTGGCCGGTCGGCTGATGGGCCACTGGCTGGCTTCGCTGGTGAAGGCGTTACGGGTGCCGCGGCCGCCTCCAAACCGGTGCGGTCGCTGATCGGCTGCGGGGCGAACCTCGGGTGCCCCCGTGAGCAACTCGATCGGGCGATCGACATGCTCAGATTCATGCCGGGCATCGAACTGCTGCAGGCCAGCCGGTTTTTTGAAACGCGGCCAATCGGTGGCCCGCCAGGACAGCCCGCCTATCTCAACGCCGCCTGTCTGGTCGAAACCAGCTTCGAACCTGAGGATCTGCTCGCCCTGTTGGCGGCGATTGAAAACACCCTCGATCGCCGCCGCGAGCATCGCTGGGGCCCCCGCAGCATCGACCTCGACCTGCTGCTGCATGGTGACCGGGTCATCGAAAATGAGCGGCTGCAACTGCCCCATCCGCGGATGACCACGCGACGGTTTGTGCTTGAGCCGGCCGCTGAGATCGCGGCGAACCTCAAACATCCGCTGGCGAATTGCACCGTCGGCGATCTGCTGGACAACATTTCACAGCGGCATCTCCACGTGGCCGTGGTCGGCATCCCCGGCAGTGGCTGCCCCGAGATTGCCACCGCTGTCGCCGACCTCACCCTGGCACGGCAGCTGCGGGCACCAGCTTCATTGCCGATTGCCGGCAGACAGACTGGCACGGCATCGGAAACCACCGCCTTCTGGCAGGAGACGCTGAGGCGGTATGCCACCCCGCTGAAGCGGGCGGGCTGGCCGGGCGATCCGCACGGCACGGTCTGCGACTATTGGCTCGAGACTGTCCGGCTGGCCGCCAACCGCTGCCTGGGGTCGGCGGAACGACGGGAGTTCCAGACCGTTTTCAATTGTCTTGCCGCCGAGACCGTCCCGCCCCATATCGTGCTGTTCCTTGAGGTCAGCCGGCATGCACTCCGGGAACGCATCGACTACCGCTGCCAGCAGCCTCGGCAGAGCGACATCTTTGACGGCCTTTGCAGCTCCGGCTTGCCCGCTGCCACCGAGGCAGAGGCCCTGCTCGCGCTGCAGGACGACCTGCAGGACTGCCTCGCGACTGGCCCCGGCCCCCGGCCCAAGGCGGTCATCCGGCTGGATGCCGATGACCTCGGGCAGGCTGCCATTGAGGCGGTCGCTGCCATTGAGGCGGTTCAATGACGGCTGGCCCGACCGTGATCCAGGCAGGCGGTGAAATCCGGACGGAGGTGCTTGCCGCCCAGGCCGCTGGCCGCCGCGTTGGCTTTGTCCCGACCATGGGAAGCCTGCATGCTGGCCATATCAGCCTGGTTGAGCAGGCGGTCACCGACTGTGACGACGTCGTCGTCTCGATCTACGTCAACCCGACCCAGTTCGGGCCCGACGAAGACTTCGACCGCTATCCCCGCGACCTCGCCGCCGACTGTCAACGGCTTAGCCGGCGGGTCCGCTGGGTCTTCGCGCCCGACACGGCCGAGATGTATCCAGCGGGTTGCGCCACTCGGATCGAGGTGGCCGGCCCCGCCGAACGGTTTGAGGGTCAGCTGCGTCCGGGGCATTTCAGCGGGGTTGCCACAATCGTCTGCCGGCTGTTTCAGGCTGTTCCCGCCGATGCCGCCTATTTTGGGGCCAAAGACTGGCAGCAGACCCTCGTGATCAGGCGGATGGTAGGCGACCTCGGCCTGCCGGTTGAGGTAATCGTCTGCCCGACCGTGCGCGAGCCCGATGGCCTGGCGCTCAGTTCCCGCAACGCCTACCTCACGCCCTCTCAACGACAGCAGGCAACGGCCTTATCGGCGGCCCTCAAGCAGGCTCAGGCCGACTGGCAGGCCGGCTTGTCGGTCGCCGCCATCACTGCGAGCATGGACACCACGCTGAAAAGAGCCGGCATCACCGTTGACTATGCCGATGTGGTTGCAGCCGAGACGCTCGAGCCACTCGAACCGCCGCCGGCCGAAACAGCCGCCATCGCTCTCGTCGCCGGTCGGCTCGGGGAGACCCGGCTGATCGACAACCTGCCGCTGTCGCCCCGAGGGGCCGTGTCGTGCTGACCACGCTCTTTCACATTCCCACGCGGATCGAATCTGGCGGTCTCTCGCTGCCGCTGCTGGGGTGGGGGGTGTTGCTGGCCGTCTGGGCGGTGATCGGTCTTGCCGCGTTGATCTGGACGAGTTGGCGGCACGGAATGGCGGCAGCCGTCCGTTCTCTCGCCCCACCGCTCGCCGTCAGTGGGGCGATCATCCTCTGGGGACTGCCCGCCCTTGATGATGGGCGGGGAGTGCCCATTCGGGGCTACGGCGTCATGCTGCTGGCCGCGGCCGCGGCCGGCACCTGGCTGTCGATTGTTCGGGGCCGAGCGATCGGTGTCGACGCCGACACCATCGTTGCGTTGGGGTTGGAAGTCTTCCTGGCCGGGATTGTTGGTGCCCGGCTGTTCTACGTGATTGAGTACCACGAGCAGTTCTTTCCCCCGGGCCGGGGCCTGCTGGCGGCGATCCCGGCCGTGCTCAACGTGGCTGCCGGTGGGCTGGTTGTCTTCGGAGCGGTCCCCACCGCTGCGTTGGCGGCCTGGTGGTTTGCCCGGCGACGGCGGCTATCCCTGTTGCAGCTGGCTGACTGCATCGCCCCGGGGCTGCTGGTGGGGCTGGCACTGGGACGGATCGGCTGCTTTCTCAATGGCTGTTGCTACGGCGGGCTCTGTGACCTGCCCTGGGCGATGCGATTTCCGGCGGGCAGCCCCCCCTGGTTTGATCAGGTCAGCCGGGGGCTGTTGCCACCCGCCGCGGCGGGGAACGTCGATCTGCCGACGCTGCCGATCCATCCGGCCCAGCTCTACGCCGCCATTGACGCGGCGATCCTCGCCTGCCTCGCAATCGCCTACACGCCCTTTGCCAGACGCGATGGCGAGGTCTTTGCCCTCGTGCTGACGCTGCATCCGATCTCCCGCATTGTGCTCGAGCAGATTCGGGTCGATGAGCCGCCCGCCCTCGGCACGCCATTGTCGATTTCGCAGCTGGTTTCCGTGGTTCTGCTGGTCGCAGCCGCAGGACTCTGGTGGTGGCTGTCGCTGCAGCCACCGAAACCGCAGTCGGCAACCGACGCGGAGGCCTCGGCATGAAGCCTGACCCCAACAATTTGGGTGGGCAGCCGCCAGTGACGATCATCCGCTGCCGTGAGCATGGACCCCTGGTGATTGAACTGCCCTACGACAAAGACGGCCAGCCGCTGGCGGCCATCAGAATCAACGACCACCTTGGCCAGTCATTCCCGCTGCCCGGCCATAAGCGGGCTGTGGCACTTTGTCGTTGTGGGCAGTCAGCCAGCCGGCCATTCTGCGACGGCAGTCATCGGCAGTGCGGCTTCCGGGCCGGTGAGGAGGCTCCAGCCGGGGCCGCCGGCAGCAAACCGGCCGAAAAGCGAAACCAGAACAGTCCCACTGAGGGAGGCGGGTCCGATCCTGGCGGGTAATGCGACTGTGCCGTTCACCCAAAACCTTATCAAAACAAGGGTTTGAGGGCCTCGGCCCCGTTTTTCACCAGCACAGAGCCGACGAACGATATGGACTCGTCCTCCAGATATCGGTAGTTTTTCTAGGCTGCCAGGGATTGGTAGCCAGCCTGCAGATACCCCGCCGGGGCCCACGGCCCACTATGAGCGGAGCAAATATTTCCGTTCCGTTTGCCACGCCGGCCATCCCCGCCTGCCCCTAATCGCAATCGAATCAACCTGGTTCGAACCGAGGCGCAATGTCGCAAAAACCTGGATTTTACGAACGCTACAGTGTCTGGATTCTGGCCGTCCTCGTCTTTCTGCTGCCCATGGTCATCGTGGGGGCAATTAAGGCCAAAGGGAATAACCGCAACGACGTGAAGGGCTGGCTGCCGCTGGAGTATCCAGAGACGCAGACCTATCGCTTCTTTCGGCAGAACTTCCAGGGCGAAGAGTTCATCTTGGTCAGCTGGGACGGCTGCACCATGGCCGACCCTCGGCTGGAACTGCTGGCCCGGAAACTGCTCCCGCCGCCGGAGGAAGCTTCCCGCATCAGCCGGCCGATCTACTTCAAGACGGCCCAGACGGGGCCGCGGGCTGTGGAGCAGATGACCGAAGAACCGCTGAACCTCGATCCTGAGGAGGCGGTTGACCGGCTCACCGGTGCGCTGATCGGTGACCAGCCGCGGGCTCCGAAAGAGACGGCCGGCCAACAAGCCTCGCCCGCAACCACGGAGGGTTCGTCTGCCGAAGAACGCTCCCACCGCCAGGTTGCCAAGGTCGAAGATCTCCAGACCTGCCTTGTCCTGACGCTCTCGGATGCCGCCCGTGCGAACCTGCACGGTGCGATTGACACGATCAAGGATGTGGCAGTCGAAGAGTGCGGCATTCCCGAAAAGACGCTGCACATGGGCGGCCCGCCAGTTGACAACGTGTCGATCGACCGGGCGGGTCAGACAAGTGTCACGCTGCTGTTCGGGCTGTCGCTGGTGGTCGGATTCTTCGTGAGCTGGTGGAGCCTCAAGAGCAAAATGCTCGTCGGCCTCGTGCTGGCTTCGGGTGTCTACAGCATGTTCGCCAGCCTGGCGATCGTCTGGTACTCGGGCTATCCGGTCGATGCCATCCTGCTGACGATGCCGTCGCTGGTCTACGTCGCCACCACCAGCGGGGCGATTCATCTCGCCAACTACTATCGTGACCAGTTGGCCGAAACGGGCATTCAAAAGGGAGCCGCCGGGGCTTCGGTACATCACGCGCTGCTGCCGCTTTCGCTGGCCACGGGCACCACGGCCGTCGGCCTGGCGACACTGGCGGTGAGTGAGCTGGTGCCGATCAAGATGTTCGGCATTTTTTCGGCGATCGGCGTGGTGGTCAGCTTTGTCATTCTGATGACCCTGATGCCCGCCTGCCTCGAACTGTTCCCACCGAAGCTGCGGCTGGGTGCGACCGCCTCGGAGGAAGATGAAGACACCTGGCGGCCGATCGAAGAGAGTCCCTGGTGGCGGGTTGGCCAGTGGATCACCCGGCACAACATCGCCGTGGCCACCGTCTGCCTGCTGGTGATGGCCGGCATCGGGTACGGCATGACCCGGGTCGAGAGCAGCGTGCAGTTGATGCGGCTGTTCTCACCGCAGGCCCGCATCCGCCAGGACTATCGCTGGCTGGAGGACAAGCTTGGCCCGCTGGTACCGATGGAGATTCTGATCCGCTGCGACCAAGAGCAGTGCGACCTGAATTTTCTCGAGCGGATGGAACTGGTCGATGAGATCCAGCGGGAAATCGGCGACCTCGACGAGGTGGGCAGTTCGCTCTCGACGGTCACCTTTGGCCGCAGCCTCGATGTCGGCGGTGGTGGCCTCGGCGGGGCCGCTGGCCGGGTCTTCGGCCTGACCGCCCGGACCCGACGCAGCGTGCTCAACCGGCGACTGATCGCCCATCGCGACGAATTCCTCGACGGTGACTACCTGCGTGAGGCGGAGGTGGAGGACGAAACCGGCGTCCGCGAACAGGAACTCTGGCGGATCAGTGCCCGGGTGAGTGCGACCAAAGAGGTTGACTATGCCGACTTCAAGCGCGACCTGCAGTCCCGGATCGACCCGATTCTCGCCCGCTGTGAGGCTGATGGCGTCAGGGGTGTCTCGGTCGACTACACCGGCCTCGTGCCGCTCGTTTACAAGGCCCAGCACTCGCTGCTTGACGGCCTGATCGTCGGCTTCATCAGTGACTTTGCGATCATCGTGCTGGTGATGGTGCTGCTCTGCCGGGCTGCTTCGGCTGGCCTTGTGCTGTTGCTGCCGGCCGCGTTTCCCGCAGTGGTGGTCTTTGGCGGCATGGGCTGGGGCAATGCCATCCTCAAAAGCCTGGGCACCGGCAATCTGTTGATCGACATCGGCACCGTGATGGCCCCCAGCGTCGCCCTCGGCGTGACGGTCGATGACGTGGTGCACTTCATGCTCTGGTTCCGCCGGGGCATTTCTGAAGGCATGGACCGGAAGGCGGCCACCATGCTCGCCTACAAGGGATGCGCCCGGGCGATGTACCAGAGCTGGGGCGTGATTGGCATTGGTCTCTCGGTGTTCTCGCTGTCACCGTTCGGCCCCACCCAGCGATTTGGCCACATGATGCTGGCGATGCTCACGGTCGCCCTGGTCGGCAATCTGGTGCTGCTGCCGGCGCTTCTGGCTGGACCGCTGGGAGACATTTTCGGCTGGAGCGTCCTGCGGCTCAACAAAAAGCGGGCCGCCAAGCAGGACCACCGCCGGGTGAAGACGGAACCGGGCACCGATGCCCTGCCGCATCCCCACGTGCTTCCGGAGCCTGCCACCAAACAGGTCGTCCATGCCTGATGAGCCGGCCGGGTCTGAACCCCGGGAAGGTTTTCCGCAGGCAGCGGTCTTCGTCAAGCCGAAGCGGGCCCGACCATTTTTTGGCCGGCACCCCTGGGTGCTCGATTCTGCGGTGCTCCGGGTCGAGGGTGATCCACCCGCGGCCGCTGTCGTCGACCTGCTCACCCATGACGGGCAGTTCATCGGCCGCGGGCTGTTCAATCCTGCCAGCCGGCTGCGGGTGAGGCTCTACAGCTTCTCGGCCGATGTGCCGCTGGATGATGGCTTCTGGGAAACCCGACTCGGGGCGGCGGTTGCCCTGCGGCGGCAACTTGGGCTGTTGGGTCCGCAATCGGCCTGCCGGCTGGTCAACAGTGAAGGCGACGGGCTCTCGGGACTCATCGTCGACCGTTACGGTGACTATCTTGCGGTGCAGCCGACGGCGCTTGCCATGGCTGAGCGGCTGGAGCCGATTTGTGATGTGCTCCAGCAGCAGGTTCGGCCTCGCGGCATCCTGCTGCGAGGGGCTGAACGGGGGCTCAGCAAACTGGAGGGACTGCACCTGGCCGACCGGCAACTGCGGGGTCAGCGGCCAGAGGGGCCGGTCTTCATCGAGGAGCACGGGCTGAAGTTTGGTATCGATCTGACTGAAGGCCAGAAGACCGGCTCATACCTCGACCAGCGTGACAACCGGCAGGCCGTCGCCCGTTATGCCGCCGGCCGTCGGGTCCTCGACATGTTCTGCTACGGCGGTGGCTTCGGTGTGGCTGCTGCCGTGACTGGCCAGGCATCGGCGGTGCTTTCGGTCGATTCCAGTGGAAAAGCGGTCGCGCTGGCCCGGGCCAATGCCGAACTGAATGCAGCCACCACCATGACGGTGGAGCAGGCTGATGCCTTTGAGAGGCTGGCTGCCCTCCGAGAGGCCGGTGAACGGTTCGGCATGGTCGTGCTCGACCCACCGAAGTTTGCCCGCAGCCGCTCCTCAGCCAGCGACGCCCTGCGGGCTTACCACCGGATCAATCGGCTGGCGGTCGAGCTCCTTGAACCAGGCGGCATACTGGTCACCTGCAGCTGCTCTGGTGCGATCAGCCGTGAGGACTTTCTGATGATGCTTTCGGGTGTTGCCCAGCGAAGCGACCGTATGCTGCAGCTGCTTGAATGCCGTGGGGCAGCGGCCGACCACCCGGTGAATCTTCACTGCCTGGAAGGCGAGTACCTGAAGTGCGTAATCGCCCGGGTAGCGTGAGGCCAGCCCCCACCCGGCGACGGGATGTCGCCAGGAAGCACCAGCAGAATGAGACGAACCTCGGCTTCGCCTGGTTCTTCTGGAAGCCGGGAGCGGAAGCGACCGGACTGGTAGTGCGTTTGAT
>CALAZQ010000298.1 GCA_937926325.1 uncultured Planctomycetaceae bacterium
TTGGGGCCAAGTCGGCAAATCATTCGCCTCGGGAACCCAGATGCCGCTTTGCGGGGGACAAATTCGGGGAACGGCCTCGCGTTTCCGCCGTTGCCCTCGGCCATACGCCAACCAGCGACCTTCATCGCGTAGCCAACGCAGGAGACGATGGCTGTAACGACGCGATCAATCCTACGCGACTCAACATCGTTTTTCGTTGCTGTTCATTCATTTGGGGTGCATATCTTCCCGCGAACGACCGCAATCAGCGGCCCGCGGCCGCTGACGAAACTACAACCAGACGGCGGAATCGTGAGTCCGCTGCATCGCGTTGTTATGCACTTTCACGCTGCGACACAGGCTGCAACTGAAAAACCCGCGCGAGCGCTGCAGCTTCTGCGATCTGACCCGCCTTGAGGGCGAATCTCACGGCATCGAGTTTGCGGGTGTCGGCCACGCTGAGGTAGGGGGCCCACCCGGTTTCGTCATCAATCAGATCAACCTCCACTTCAGCTGCAAATCGTCCTTCATGAATCAACTTGATTTTCTTTTTTGCGGTCATCGACGCACCCTTCGCGTAAATGTGGAATCCCAGAGGGGGGGCAGGCTTGTAGGCGGTTACCAGCACGGCAGGACTATTGTAACCGCGAGGAATGCCCCATACCGCATGCACAGAGCTGCCCTCGGCATTCAACTGGAGCACGAGCACTGCGGGGCCTTTGGAATAGTCGGGTCATTCCTCGACCACGACAGCCCGAGGTACGCCGGACAGAATCTCATCGATCCCGAGGCCGTCATCAGCCAGGGCGTCATAGCCATGCTCCGAGACTCGCACATCGCCTGCTGCGATCAGGTCAGCTAGTTTCTTCCACAAGGCGGACATTTGTTTGCCTGACGGCTCGGGACATTGGCACTCAAACGTCTGTGATCAGCGGCTTGCGACCATGCGCGGATCACACCGCCTGATTTTATCGCGAGTCTGCTGCGTCGTGTTATTATCTCTTGGTGGCACTCCTCGGATCAGAGGGCAAAAGAACGGCAAATTCTCCGGAGACTGAACCTGGCGTAGCAGGCGTTGAAGAGGATAGATCATGACAAAAGTCGCCGTTGCTGAAGACCTTGCCGCTCAAATCCGTGCCAGTGACGGGCCGAGTGAACTGGTGGATGCAGGCGGCCAAACGATCGGGCTCGTGCGGCGGCTCCAGAATCCCTTCCCCGCGTTTGACTTGCCTCCGCGCAGCATCTTGGGATCGTGCTTCCTATCAAGAGCCGACGCGGAATCGGCGAGAGTCAGCGAAATACGAGTTCCGCCGGCCTTGCCGAGGGGCGAGTCTCCGGTAATACTTTTGGTATGAAAACTGCCGTATCGATCCCCGACGATGTTTTCCAGGACGCCGAGCGGCTCGCGTCGCGGCTTCAAACGTCCCGAAGCAAACTCTACGCCCGCGCTCTCGCCGAATTTGTCGCCCGCCACGACGACGACAGGATCACTGCTCTCATGGACCAAGCCATCCATGAAGCGGGAGAAAACGGAAATACCTTTCTCGACATGGCCGCAAAGCAGACCGTGCAGCGAGCCGAATGGTAATCGCACAAGGCGAAGTCTGGTGGGCCGACCTGGCAGAGCCTATCGGCTCGGCTCCCGGTTACCGTCGGCCAGTGATCATCCTTCAGTCTGACCCGCTCAACCGAAGCCAGATTTCCACGGTCGTTTGCGTTGTCCTGACAAGCAATCTGCGGTGGTCGATAGCCCCTGGCAACGTGCTGCTCACCGCCAAGCGCACCGGACTCGATCGCGATTCGGTCGCCAATGTGTCGCAACTCGTTACCATCGATAAGCGACAACTGATCGACCGCGCCGGGAAGCTTCCCAGGAAGCCAATGGAAAGCATCTTTTCGGGAATCGATCTGATTATGGGCCGATGAAGCACCGCTCGTGGAACCACGCGACGCAGCGGACTCGGTGGAGAGGAGGAGAGGACGGGCAACGGCACTTTTTCAAGCATCACGTTCGGAGGAACGCGGCCGAAAAGTTGGATTTGGCGACGTC
>CALAZQ010000299.1 GCA_937926325.1 uncultured Planctomycetaceae bacterium
GACCGTGGTCCCTGGAACCGGGAGCGAATCTGGTATCCGTACCGCGCTGATGACAAGACGACAGCCGTCCAGCCAGCGGCGATTGTGCCGCCGGTGGCCAACCTGGGTGATGGCCCCTCTGGCCTGGCGGCCTACCCCGGCGTGGGCCTGCCGCAGCGATACGACGGCCACTTCTTTCTGGCCGACTTCCGTGGCAGCAAAGCCAATAGCGGCATCCGCTCCTTCGCCGTCACGCCGAAGGGGGCGAGCTTTGAGCTGGTCGACAGCGACTGGTTCATCCAGGGCGTGCTCGCCACCGATGTCGACTTTGGCTACGACGGCCGGATCTATCTGAGCGACTGGATCGAAGGCTGGGGCGGGACGGGCAAGGGCCGGATCTACGCCGGGCAGATGGCTGAAACTGCGGCGGCTGCCGAGGTGGCTGAGCTTTTTCGGGCCGGCTTTGCTGAGCGGCCCGATGCCGAGCTTGAGCGGCTGCTCGGCCATGCCGACCGCCGGGTGCGGCAGCGGGCGCAGTTTGCCCTCGCCGACCGGAATGCCACCGAACTGCTGAAGCGAGTGGCGGGTGACCGCAGCCTGCCACTGCGGCCCCGGCTGCATGCGACCTGGGGGCTGGGCCAGCTGCAGCGTCGTGGCAGTGATCAGACCGCTGCCCTGCTGGCTCTGCTGGAAGACCACGACAGCGAACTGCGACGGCAGGCGGCGACTGTGTTGGGCGATAGCCGTCGGCCTGAGGCGGTGCTGCCACTGGTGGCCCTGCTGTCAGCGGAGCACACCGCAGCTGAGCAGGCGGCTGCTGCGATTGCCTTGGCACGGATCGCCGCTGTGGTCGAGCGGGCTGAGGTCGCTCCCGCCGTGGCCGCCCTCATCGACCTGGTGGCCCGCAACGATGATGCCGACGCCGTGCTCCGGCATGCGGCCTGCTATGGCCTTGCCGCTGCGGCAACTCAGTCGGACCTGGTTGGTCTGGCCGCTGACTCCCGGCCGGCGGTACGGCTGGCAGCAGCCGTCGCCCTGGGGCGAAAGCAGACCGGCGGGCTAGCAGCCTTTTTAGACGATGCCGACAGCCGGGTGGTCGCGGCAGCGGCCCGGGCCATTCATGATGAATCGACGGGGGACGAACTGCCGGCCCTGGCAGCGATCGCCGGCCGGGATGATCTCACCGAGGCCACTCGCCGCCGGGCGCTGAATGCCGCCTTCCGGCTGGGCGGGGCCGAGCAGGCCGAGCAGGTGGCCCGGTTGGCGGCGGACAGCCGGCTGGCCGCTGTCTTGCGGCTGGAGGCGATTGAAGAACTGCGGCTCTGGGCGACGCCGCCGGCACTCGACCGAGTGACCCATCGGCATCGGCCACTCTCCGACCGGCCGGCCACTGCGGTGGCAGCAGCGGTCGGCAGACAGATGGCCGGCCTGCTCGATGGACCAGCGGCAGTGCGAGAGCAGGCGGCGGGCCTGCTGGCTGCCTATGACGTAACTGCCGCCGTCGAGCCATTGCTCGCCTTGCTTGACAGCCGCGATGAGCCGGCCAGTGTCCGAGTGGCCGCAGTCAAGGCTGTCGGCCAGCTCAAGCAGGATGCCATTGCCCAGCGGATGCGAACGCTGCTGCGTGATCCAGAAGCAACCGTCCGGTCTGCAGCCCGCGGTCTGCTTGGCAGCATCGACCCGGCGCTGGCCGTGGTGGAACTGGCGGCAGTCTTGCAAGACGGCAGTGTTGGTGAGCAGCAGGCCGCGATCGAGAGCCTCGTCGATCTCAAGACAGCTGCAGCCGACGAAGTGCTGGCTGCAGCACTCAGCCGGCAGGCAGCCGGCGATGGTCCGTTGGCGATTCGGCTTGATCTGCAGCTGGCAGCTGAGGCTCGGCAGACGCCACTCCTGCAGGAGGCAGCCGCTGCCCTCGAAGCTGGCCGGGATGCCAGCGACCGACTGGCAGCCTGGCGGGAATGTCTGGCCGGTGGGAATACTGACCAAGGCCGCAAGATTTTTCATGAGAACACCACCGCCAGCTGCCTGCGGTGCCATCAGGTCAACGGCAAGGGGGGTGAGGTCGGCCCGAACCTCTCGGAGATCGGCAAGCAGAAGCCGGCTGAGTATCTGCTGGAATCGATCGTCGACCCCAATGCGGTCATCGCGAAGGGGTTTGGCACGGTGCAGTTTCTGCTGGCCGACGGCACGCTGAAGGCGGGCATTGTGCGGGAAGAAACTGACGACGCCTTCCGGATCATCACGCCGGAGGCCAAGGAATTGGTGATTGCCAAGGACGAGATCGACGAGACATCGGCCGGCCTTTCCGGCATGCCGGCTGACATCGTCAAGCAGCTGTCGAAGCGGCAGATTCGTGATCTCGTGGCCTATCTCGGCAGCTTGCAGAAAGAGCGAAAGCCGACCGGCCACGAAGAGTAAGTGGCCTCGCATCCACCGCAGGCCTCCCTGCTTCTGCAGACATTAAATTCTGCAGAATCGGCACGATCGTTACCGATAACGATTGAGAGCTTGCGGTGTCGCGCCGCCGGCTCGAGCCCCCCGGGCTGCATTCTCCGGGGTGAGGTCGCGCCGTGAAGAAGAACCAGTTGCTCAGCCTGCCTGCCTGGCTGACCGCGGTCCCGTTCATGCTGGGGCTGGCGGTCATGGGCCCGGTCTGGGCTGATGAACAGCTGGTGCTGCCCGAGCCGGTCGTGGCCGATCTCGACCTGACCCCCGCCGAGGTGGTTGTCCCACCGCTTTCGCAGGCCGAGATCGAACGGCTGATCGACCAGCGGGTGGAGGCGCGGCTGCAGGCGATGCCCCGGCCCCGCTACGTGCCGGCCACCGACATCCTGCCGCCGCAGGGGGCGATTCTGATCGACACCGACGCCGACCGGGGTGAGTTTCCCTTCTCGGCTGCTCTCAGTGGTTTTGTGCAGCTGCGGTGGCTGGAGTTTGCCCGCTCGTCGACCAGTTGGACCGACAGCACGGGACAGACCTTTCCGGTCACCAACATCAACACCTTCAACCTCAACCGGTTCTTCATCACGACCGCCGGGCATGTCGTTGACGAACGGCTGCTCTACAACATCACCATCTTTGGCACCACCGACAACGGCCTGCGGGCGCCGATCGTGCCGATCGGCTTCGGCGGCTTCAAGTGGAGCGAGGCGGCGATGCTTGCCGTCGGCATGACCCAGGTCTTTGTCACCCGCGAATGGCCCGAGGCACCAGCCTGGCAGATGGGCGTTGAGCGGAGCATGGCCAACACCTTCTTTCGGCCCGGCTTCAGCCCGGGTGTGTTCGCCAAAGGCAATCTGGGCGATCGCACCCTCTTCTATCAGGCCGGCATCTGGAACGGCATCGACGGCGGCACCCTCGGCAGTCTGCGGAAGGGGACCTCGATGGCCTTTGCCGGCACCAGTTGGTGGGAGCCGCTGGCCCCCTTTGGCCTGGGCTATGGCGACATGTCCTATCACCGCGAACCGGCCCTGCGGCTGGGCCTCGGCGGCTGCTATGGCCGCACCCAGGAACTGCGAGTCGTCGGTGGCAACCCGGAAGATACGCTGATCCGGCTGTCGGACGGCACGCCGCTGAATCGGCCCGATGCCCTTGGGGGTGGAACTCAGGTTGATCAGTTCCGCTATCACCTGGCCTCCGTTGACGCCGGCTGGAAGTATCGCGGCTGGGCCATCAACTTTGAGTACTACTTTCGCTTGCTCAACAATTTTGTCGGTGACGGCCCCTTTGAGCGGAACAGCGTCTATGACCAAGGGGGCAACGGCTACGTGTCATGGT
>CALAZQ010000300.1 GCA_937926325.1 uncultured Planctomycetaceae bacterium
GCTGGTACTCACGGGAAGCATCCTGCTCCCCCGAAAATCTTCAGACCTTACGGAGACGCGTGTACTTGCTGCTTCACGGCAAACACGAACGTCGTGTTCGTTTTGCCTTGGCGGGCTCCGCCCGCTGGTACTCACGGGAAGCATCCTGCTCCCCCGAAAATCTTCAGACCTTACGGAGACGCGTGTACTCGTCGATGGTCACCGTGGTCAGTTCGCCGTCGTCGCGGGCGAGGATCAGGACGTCGCTGTAGACCTTGTCGTCGGCGTTGCGGCGAAAATGCAGCCCGTGCCGTCGCCGCTCCCGCCGCAGCACCTTGCCAACCGTCGTCGTCGTCCAGGCCGCACTCGAGCCGACCGTCACCCCGTGCACCACCTCAACCCGGTCACCCGGCTCGAGCTGTTCGTACAGGCTGCGGGTTGCTTGCTCGGCTGTGTTCATGGTGAACCCTCGGCGTTTTCAGGCATTCGCCAGCGGAGACTGTCGATCGCCGGCATTCAGGAGCGAGAGCCGTGAAAGGCCCCCGGGCAACTAGACTTCCTTGCTCTCGATCCACTGCATCATCTTCCGCAACTGCCGACCGGTGGTGGTCAACTGGTGCTCCCGCTCGCGGCGGCGGGTCGCCTTGAACATCGCCGCCCCGGCCCGGTTCTCCAGAATCCAGTCACGGGCAAATTCACCCGAACGGATCTCGTCGAGAATCTTCTTCATCTCGCCCCGGGTCTGGTCGGTGATCACCCGCTTGCCGCGGGTGTAGTCACCATATTCCGCCGTGTTGGAGACGCTGTACCGCATGTACTCGAGGCCACCCTGATAGAGCAGATCGACGATCAGCTTCATCTCGTGCAGGCATTCGAAATAGGCCATCTCGGGCTGATAGCCCGCCTCGACCAGGGTGTCGAAGCCAGCCTTGATCAGTTCTGAGACGCCGCCGCAGAGCACGGCCTGTTCACCGAACAGGTCGGTCTCGGTCTCCTCGGCAATGGTGGTTTCAATGACGCCACCACGGGTGCCGCCGATCCCCTTGGCATAGGCCAACCCAATCTTCTTGGTCTCGTCTGAGGCCCCTTCACCGAGGGCGATCAGGCAGGGCACCCCACCCCCCTTCACATACTCGCTGCGGACAAGGTGGCCGGGCCCCTTCGGTGCCACCAGCAGAATGTCATGCCCGGCCGGGGGCTCAACCTGATTGAAATGAAAGTTGAAGCCGTGGCTGGCCATCAGCACCGCACCCGGCTTGAGATTGGGCCGGATCGCCGCCTTGTAGACATCGCCCTGCAGCTCATCGGGCAGCAGGATGTTGACCACGTCGGCCTGCTTCACCGCATCCTCGACCGACAGTGGCTCAAACCCATGGCTCTTGGCCAGGTCAAAGTTCGGCCCCCCGGGCCGCTGGGCGACCACCACGTTGAGGCCACTGTCCCGCAGGTTCTGTGCCTGGGCATGCCCCTGGCTGCCGTAGCCAATGATGGCAATGGTCTTGCCTGAGAGGGCGGCGAGATCGGCGTCGGCGTCGTAATAGATCGTGGCGGGCACGGTGGGCTCCTTGAGGGTTTCGGTCGCGAAAGGGAAAGTGATTCGAAAAGACGTTCAGGTGAAAGGTTGGTCGAAGGCACGCAGCCAACCAAGGGGTGAGGAAACCGGTGCTCAGCCGGCTGCCGCAGTCGAGGCGTTGGCCTCAAGCTCGGTGGGGCTGCTGCCGCGGACCATGGCAATCCGGCCGGTTCGGACAAGTTCCTGGATGCCGAGCGGCCGCACCAGGTCGATGAAGCCCTCGATTTTGCTCTCGGTGCCTGAGATTTCGACGATGACGCTGTCAGAGGCGACATCGACCACCCGGCCACGGAAGATCTCCGCCAGTTCCTTGACATTCGAACGAGCCGGTCCGGCCGGAGCCGACACCTTGATCAGCATCAGATCGCGTTCCACGTAGTTGCGGGAACTGATGTCCATCACGCTGACGACGGTGACGATCTTCTGGAGTTGCCGCCGCACCTGTTCCAGCACCCGATCGTCCCCCCGCAGCACGAAGGTCATCCGGGAAACGCCAGGGTCGTCGGTCTCACCAACGGCAAGGCTGTCGATGTTGTAGCCGCGAGAGGCAAGCATGCCCGAGACATGGGCCAGCACGCCAGGCACGTTCTGAACGGTGGCGGAGAGGACGTGTCGCATCGGTATGGCCAGTATTCGGGCAGAGCCATTGACGGCCCACCGGTGACTGACCCTCTGAAAGAAGGGGGGCTCTAAAACCAGAGTTTCGAAGTCTAATTTCAGGCGATGGCGGAATTCAAGCCGCCGGGTCGCGGCGCCTAGGCAGTACCAGCTTGTGACGGTGACACCGGCGGTGTTGCTGCCATCGCGTTGACATCCCCCGGAAATGACCGATATTGTGCGATGCTGCTTCGATCCGGTCATCCGGATCGCAGTCGTGACACCCCAGGCTGGTGCACGGTTTGTCCGCCTCTTAACAGAAAGTGAACTCCTTCGTGTCGACCGCTCTCGCTCAGGAACTCATCGAAGCCGGTGTGCACTTTGGCCACCGCTCAAGCCGCTGGAATCCAAAGATGCGGCCCTACATCTTCGGCCGCAAGAATCTGATTCACATTATTGATGTCCGCGAAACCATCCGCGGACTGCTGCGGAGCCGCAAGTATCTCAAGCAGGTCGCGGCCACCGGCAGCCTGGTGCTGTTCGTCGGCACCAAACGGCAGGGCCAAGAGGCGATTGCCCGCGAGGCCAACCGCTGCGGCATGCCTTATGTCAGCGACCGCTGGCTGGGCGGCACCCTGACCAACTTTCGGACCATTCGCAACCGGCTGGCCCGACTGGAGGAACTGGAAGAACTGCTCCCCTCCGATGCTTTTCACAACTACTCGAAAAAGATGCAGTCGTCGCTGCGACGGGAGCACCGCAAGATGCTGCGGAATCTGGGCGGCATTCGCACCCTGTCGCGGCTGCCGGAATGCCTGATTGTGTTCGATCCGAAAAAAGAAAAGAACGCCATCAACGAAGCCCGCAAGATGGGCATCACCACCGTTGCCCTGATCGACACCGACTGCGATCCGGACATGGTCGATCTCCCTATCCCGGGCAACGACGACTCGATCCGGTCGATCGAACTGGTGGCCGCCCGGCTCGCCGACGCCATCCTGGAGGGTAAGGCACACTCTGAAGCGGCCAGCGAAGCGGCAGGCAATGGCAAAGACGCTGAGGCCAAGCCGGCGAAGCCCGCCCCCAGGGCCCGTGGCAACGTAGCCCCACCAAGCCCCAAGCCGGCCAAGGCTTGACCTGCTCAACCGTGCCAGTACCCGCCCGGCGGATTGCCGCCTGCCGCCTTGCCGGCGGGCCGTCTGCCGAGCAACTGACTGGCACGCTCGCTTTCTCTTCTTCCACCCACCCACCAATCCCTTCGAGAAAAAGGAATAACGCAGATGGCAGCAATCACCGCCGCCGCAGTCATGGCCCTGCGGGAAAAAACCGGCCTGCCGATGATGGAGTGCAAAAAGGCGCTGACCGAATGCGGCGGTGACACCGATCAGGCCGTCGAGTGGCTGCGAAAGCAGGGCATCAAGACCCAGGCCCTGCGGGCCGACCGCGAGACCTCGATGGGCCGGCTGGCCGTCTTCACCGACCTCGAGAAGGGGGTCGGGGCAATGATCGAACTGAAGTGTGAAAGCGCACCGGTGGCCAACGGGCCCGAGTTTCAGGAATTGGTCAACGACATGGCCAAGACGCTCGCCATGGGGCCGGGAGCAGCAACCCCCGACGATCTGCTGGCACAGAAGAGCACCAGCCATCCGGACAAGACCTTGAGCGAGCTTAAGGACGATCTGTTCAACCGGATGCGGGAAGTCTTTGAACTCTCGCGGATCTGTCGGATCGACAGCCCCTGCGGTGGTTATGCCCATCACGACGGCTCAAAGGCGGCCCTCGTCGCGGTCTCGGGCAACACCACCGGTCCACAGGCAGCTGAGGTGGCCAAGGACATTGCCATGCACATCGTGGCCCTTGCCCCTCAGGCGATCGCCAAGGAAGACCTTGATCCGCAGGTCGTCGAGAAGGAGCGTGAGATTCTCACGGAAGCAGCCCGCCAGGAAGGCAAGCCGGAAAACATCATCCAAAAGATGATCGAAGGCCGGCTGCGAAACTTCTTCAGCCAGTGTGTGCTGCTCGAACAGCCCTTCGTGAAGGACGACAAGCAGAGCGTCGGCAAACTGGCCAAGGATGCCGGCCTGGAGGTCAAGCAGATGGAGCACTGGAAGCTCGGCGGGTAGCTTTTTTACGTCTCAACAGCCATCCATGGCCTGTTGAGACTGAGGCGGCTTGGGCACGAAG
>CALAZQ010000301.1 GCA_937926325.1 uncultured Planctomycetaceae bacterium
CCCGACGTCACCATCCTGATGCCTTGTCTCAACGAGCGGGTGACGCTGCCGCAGTGTATCGACTGGGCAGTCGAGGCCTGCGGCCGGCTGGCCGACCTGGGCTATGCCAGCGAAATCCTCATCAGCGACAACGGCAGCGACGACGGCAGCCAGGACTATGCCCGCTCCCGCGGCTGCCGGGTGGTGCAGGCTCCGCAGCGGGGCTACGGAGCGGCGCTCATTCACGGCATCGAGGCCGCGGCGGGCCGGTTCATCGTGATGGGCGACTCCGATGCCTCCTACGATTTTCGGGAGGGCGTTCCGATGGTCGCCAAGCTGGCGGAGGGCTATGACCTTTGCATGGGCAACCGCTTTGCCGGCCGGATCATGCCCGGGGCGATGCCGCCGCTGAACCGCTACCTCGGCAACCCCGCACTCTCGGGCGTGCTCAACCTGTTCTTCCAGTCGGGCATGGGCGATGCCCACAGTGGGCTGCGGGCGTTTCGCAAAGAGGCGGCAGAGTCGCTGCAGCTGAACTCACCCGGCATGGAGTTTGCCAGTGAACTGGTGGTCAAGGCGGCACTCAAGCAGCTGAAAATGACCGAGCAGCCGATCACGCTGCACCCCGATGGTCGTGATCGCAAGCCCCACCTCCGGCCGTGGCGGGATGGCTGGCGGCATCTACGGTTTCTGTTGGCCCTGTCGCCAATGTGGCTGTTCATCATTCCCTCGCTCATCCTGCTGGGCCTCGCGGTGCTGATCGGCGTGACGCTGCTGTTGACCCCGGGCAATCAGGTGGCCTCGTGGGGCGGCTTCTGGATTGGCGACCACTGGCTGATCCTGGCGGCGGGCATGTTCCAGCTGGGGCTGGCCGGCCTGACCCTGGGGACGATTGCCCGGGTCTGGGCGACCAAGCGAGGCTTCGTCGGCCGGTCGCGGCGGCTCGATCGCTGGGTGACCTCCATCCGCAACGACTGGGCGGTGCTCGTTGGGGCGGCGATGGCCGGCATTGGCCTGCTCGTGCTGGCGGGGGTGGCGTTCGACTTCTTTCGGGGTGGCTTCGGCCCGGCCGGCCGCATCCGCGAAAGCGTGGTCGGCACCTCGCTGTTGGTCGGAGGGGTGCAGCTGATTTTTGCGTCGTTCGTGGTCTCACTGATCGACGATGAGCTGCCGCCGCGACGCGGAGGGTGAGAGTGGCTGACGCTCGGCAGACCCTGCTGGCCCATCACTGGTTCTTCCAGCCGCGGGGGGGCGAGCGGGTGCTGGCCGAACTGGCGGCCCTGCTGCCCAAGAGCCTGATTCTCACCGCCTTTGCCACAGCTGATGTGACCGGCTGGCCGGCTGAGATTGCGCGGCTCAAACCGGGGGTGCGGCCCAGTCGGCTCCAGCCGCTGTTTCGGCTGGCTGAACAGGTGCCAGCGTTGCTGCCGTTGCTGCTGCCGCTGTTGCCCTGGGGCATGCGGCGGTCCTTCGGCAGGCTGCTGCAACAGGCCGACCGGCTGGTCATCTCCGATGCAGGCCTGGCGAAGACGCTCACCCTTGAAACCCCGGCGGAAACCTTCTGCTATCTGCACAGCCCGATGCGGCACATCTGGCACGAGCAAGAGCAGACGCTCGCCCGACTGCCCGGGCCGCTGCGGGGGCTGGCCGCCGACCTGCTGCGGCAGCTTTGTGAGGTTGACCGGCAGGCGGCTGCTCGAGTGAGCCACTGGGCGGTCAATTCCGAGACGACGGCGACCCGGGCCGCAGCGGTCTACGGCCTTCCCCGTGAGCATTTCCGGGTAATTCATCCGCCAGTGTCGCTGCCTGCTGAGCCGGCGGCCGACGAGCCGCGTCGCGGTCTGCTGGTGGTCTCAGGTATGGAGCCTTACAAGAACGACCAGCTGGCCGTCACGACCGCCAAGCAGCTTGGGCTGCCACTGACCGTTGTCGGGGATGGACCGCTGCGGGCAACGCTTCAAGCCCTTGCCGGCCCCGACTGTCGGTTTCTCGGGCGGGTCACCGACAGCGTCCGCGACCGCCTCTACCGCAGCCATGAACTGCTGCTGTTTTGCGGTGTCGAAGACTTCGGCATCGTGCCGGTCGAGGCGATGGCCCGCGGCTGCCCGGTGGTGGCCCTGGCCGCCGGTGGGGCGACCGAGACGATCACCGCCGGCGAGACAGGTGTCTTCTTTGCAGAGCCGACCGTTGATTGCCTGGCCGCTGCCATCGACACTGCCCGCCGCAGCGACTGGCAGCCGGCGGTCATGCTCCGGCGGGCTGAGCAGTTTTCACAGCAGCGGTTTCGGGCGGAGGCAGGCGACTGGCTCGCGGCAGACCGGCCAGCCAACCCAACAGACAAACCAGAGTTGCCAGAGCAATCGGCCCGCCGATCATGAAGCCGGCGGGCTCGTAGGCAAGCTCGAGCCGGCCCTGCTGGCCCGGGACCAGCCGCACTGCCAGGCCCACCTGCTCAAAGGCGACGACTGTCGCCGGGCTGCCGTCGATGGTCGCCCGCCAGCCGGCATGCCAGGGGCGGTCAACGATAACCAGCCGGGCCTGACCGTCGGCGGGGATATCGACCGCCAGCCGTTGGCGTCCAGCCACCGCCAGTGGCAGTTTTTCCGGTCGCTGGCCCGCCGGATCGTTGCTGCGAAGCAGCGTGGCGGCATTCAGCCCGGCGGCCTTGCGGTGAAACAGCCGCGCTTCTTCGGTCTGCCAGACCTGCTGCCATTCCGCAGCGGGTGGCAGGCCGACCTGGGCGGCGGTGCTGCTTACGATGAGGCCGTCGATGCCCAGCTGGTCAAAAACCTCACCGGGGCCGAGGGCATGCCGCAACACCCAGGCCCAGCCCTCGGGTGACAGAAAGCCGTGGGTTTCAAAGGGCAGCATCCGGGCGATACCGGCCGGATGGATCGGGCTGTAGCCGTTGATGGTGCGGACGCCGGCGAACATCGCGGTGTTGCCGGGCCGAATGGCCGCGCCGAAACGGCGGCTGTCGCCCTGCGGCCGGGTCGGAATGTCGTTGCCAAAATAGGCCGACAGGTAGAGCCGGTCAGGTTCCAGTGGGGTGGCGGCCAGCAGGTTTTCCCCCAAGGGGGCAACCGGCACCGCCAGGTTGGGCGGTACCCGCAGAAAGAGGGCTGTGAGCGTTCCCGCAGCCACGATCGCCGGCAGCCAAGCGGTGACGGCGGCCGTATGCCGCCAGTTCAACCGCTGAAAAATCAACGCATCCCCGACCCAGGCGACGACAATCACCAGCAGTTCGGCGGCGTGCCAATCGAACTCAGGCTGTGAGCCGCCGGTTGCCAACAGCCAAAGGCCGCCGCCGGCCACCAGCCCCAAGGCGACAACCGGCGTCTGCCGCGGCTGGCGGCGGCTGGCCAGTTCTGCAGCGGCCAGCACCAGGGCGAGGTGAAACAGCGGCAGCCAGCGAAAGCTCCAGCGAAAGACCCCCATGCTTGGCAGCATGGCAGCGGTCAGGGCCACCCCGGCCAGGCCCAGCAGCCAGCAGACTTGCCGGTCAAGTCTTCCGCGTTGCTCAAGCAGCCCAGCCCCGAGGATTGCCAGGGGCACCAAGCCACCGGCCAGTTCCAGCGAGACATGGCGACGGGTGTCGAAGAAGGTCTCCCAGACGGCGGTGACAGTCGGCAGGACCAAGGCGGGCAAGGCTGTCGGCGGCATCACCCAGGTCCACTGCAGGCTGTTGATGTCGCTGGCCCGCTGCGACCCCTGCATGGAGGTGAGAAGCATCCAGAGGGCAGGCAGGGCAAGCAGGCCACCGGCCAGCCAGCCAGCTGTCAGCCGGGCCGCTGCAACCGCCAGCCGTCGTCCCCGCAGGCCGCGAGCAAGCTGGTCGGCAGCGATCCAGCCGGTGATCACCAGCAGCATCAGCACGGTGAAGGGCCAGCCGGCAGTAAGCACCAGATAAAGAAACACGGCTGTCGCCACCACCGGCCAGCGGGCCTGCGGCAAGGCCACTGTTTGCTCCATTGCCCACCAGGCCCAGGGCAGCCAGGCGAAGGCGGTGAGGGCGGCAATCCAGTTGGTGGCCGCCCAGCAGATGTTCCAGCCGTTGAGGCAGGCGACCACGGCCACCAGCGTTGCCAGCGGCGGGGTGATGCCCCGGCTGCGGGCCAGCGTGAAGCTGCCGGCGGCCAGCACGGCTTGATGCACCATCGAAAACGCCGCCGCCTTGGCGGGCAGGGACAGGCCGAAGCTCCAGACTGCCACGATGCAGGCGTTGATAAAGACCGAGAAGGTGCCGTACTGGTATTCCCCGGCCAGGTTGCCGCAGACCCACGACGATTCAGTCAGCAGGGGCCATTCCCCGGCCCGCCAGGCCCGGTTGATCTCTTCGAAGGCGGGCA
>CALAZQ010000302.1 GCA_937926325.1 uncultured Planctomycetaceae bacterium
AGAGCGCCACGTTCACACCGTGGAGGTCACAGGTTCGAATCCTGTGCTGCCCATTCTGGCTGCTGTCGGCGGATAGGGATCAACGCCCCAAGGGGACGGAAGTGGGATCAGATGCTGCCGATCAGTTCGGACAGGAAAACGAAAAGCTCGTAGCCAGCGATTGATAAAACAGCTGCGACTGCCAACCAAAAGAAGAGTGAAAAGGGAGTGCCAACCTCTTCTCGTTGCACTTGCCGACGACGTTTTCTGCGGATTTCGTGAAACTTCAACTGAAGCTTGCCGGTGAAATCCTGGAATGCCCGCGATAGTTCGCCCGTCAGTTCTGTCAGGCCCTCGAGGTAGAGGTCGCCACCATATCCGGCAAGAACAGACGCAGTTTCAGGGGCAAGCTGGCGGATGCCGGCGAGCGAAAGACTCTTCCCACGGTGATCGGCCAGTTCGGTCGCCACGGCTGGCGTCAGTGATGAAACACCATTGAGCGCGAGCCGGCCCCGGTACTCTGCCAAGATGGCTGCGGTGCCCGGCTCAAGCCGGGAGAGCCCGCCGAGCGAGAGCCCTTCTCCTCGGTGTCGAGCAAGCGCCGTAGCCAACTCATTGGGCAACGACGTGAGGCCGTCGAGGGCAAGTGTTTCTCCGCGATGCCTCGCCAATGCTGCGGCGGACTTTATGTCTAAAGCGGCGATGCCTCTGAGGTAGAGCGAAGACTGGCTGCGGGCGATCTGCTCAGCGATCTGCACGGAAAGCGACTCAAGGGCGTTGAGCCGCACTGGTTCGGACCTCGAGGCAAGATACTTGGCCAATCTCGGATCCCGTAGTTGGGTAAACCCGAATTGGCCCCGCTGCGACGCCCGGAGAGCCCAGCGCTCATGCCTCGTGAACGTGAATAACCGGGCTGGCCAGACATCTATCAATTGACGCTCGATTGCTGCCTGATAGGGCAGCCAACGGGCAGCCTGGCGAGCGAGCAGCGGGCCGAGAACTGCTGGCCGCCTCTTTTTTGGGGCCTCGATTCCCGTTTCGGTTTGCTGGGCCCGGGATTCAATCCCCCGGTTCTCGGTATTGCCGAGGTCGCCGCGCTCGAAAGCTACTCGCCGGCTGGAATCTTCGAAGAGAACCAGCCTTCCGCAGGCGGGACACTGCGAGATTTTATTGGGCGCAGCCGGAAATCCCCTCCCGCATCCAGGGCAGTTTCGCAGGGTTTTGTCGGGTTCGTCGGGTATTGCAGCCACCGGAAAAACGGTCAACAGTCAAAAGTCGAGTGAGGGGGCTGACTAGCCCATTATCAGGGAACACCAGCGTAACCGATGCTCAAGAAAGTCGCCCACCGCTAGGCGAGAAAAACTCTGCTGCCAACAAAATTCAATTTTGCAATCCCCCGGTGAACTGGTATACCCTTGCAGCGTGAGACCGGTTTTCGTCTGCACTCCGAAGCGTTCGGGAGTTGCGGCCTGTGCGACTGGCGATGGTCCCACTTGTTTTTTCGTTCAACTCCCGACGTTTTGAGGTTCCAAGGTTTATGTCCCGGAAGATTTACGTGGGAAACCTTCCCTGGTCGACCACGTCTGCCGATCTCGAGGCAATGTTTGCCGAGCATGGGGCGGTGCGATCGGCTGAAGTTATCTCGGATCGCGAGACCGGACGGTCTCGTGGATTCGGTTTTGTAGAAATGGAGTCGGACGAGGGCCTGCAGGCGGCAGTCTCGGCACTCAATGGCCATGAGCTCAATGGTCGTCCGCTGACCGTCAACGAAGCCCGCGAGCGGACGCCTCGTCCGGCCGGCGGTGGCGGTGGTCGTGGCTACGGCGGCGGTGGCGGCCGTGGGTATGGTGGCGGTGGTGGTGGCGGTGGCCGTGGTTACGGCGATCGCTACTGATGACGCCCGGTTTGATGCCGGTATGAGTCCGATTCTTTGGGCTCTTCCGACAGCAGGCGAAACAAACGTACGGGGTCGATTCTTCGGAGTCGGCCCCGTGCAATTTTTTGAGCAGCAGATAGACTTTGGTCGTTATGGTGCCCTGGCACCGTCGACCAACGTGCCGGCGGAATGTTGCCCCAGTTGTCATGGGGCGTTCCCCAATGGCCGCCATCCGTTCACACATTTGCGGAAGAAGACTCGATGAGCCCGATGCCCGGTAGGAAGCGTTTCGCCAAAACAGCTCGCAAGCGGTCGAAGCCGAAGCCCAAGGTCAAGAAAAAAGACCCGATCTTTATCGACGGCGAACGTCCGCGGCCAATGTATGTCGATTACAAAGATCTTGAACTGCTGGGCAAGATGGTGAATCGGCAGGCCAAGATCATCGGCCGCCGGAAGAGCGGCTGCACGGCGGCGAGCCAGCACGCGGTGACCCGGGCCATCAAGCGGGCACGGTTCATGGCGTTGCTGCCCTACGTTGTTGACTGAAACGGTCGTGCCTTCCGATGGCAGCTGAATCCTCCGCCGGAGCCTGGTTTCGCTGTCGCCGCCGAGTCGAGTTCCGCGACACGGACGCTGCGGGCATTGCCCACTTCTCGGCCTTCTTCTTCTGGATGGAGTCGGCGGAGCACGAACTGCTGCGGCATCTCGGTCTGCGGGTGGTCGAACACGAGCCGGACGATGCGGACGCACTCAAGGTGGAACTGGCCGCAGCCGAAGAGACCGCCGCTCCGGCCAGGCTCGAAGTCAGCTGGCCGCGAGTATCGGTGACGGCAGACTACAAGGCGGCCGTGCGATTTGGTGAGGAGGTTGATGTTGCAGTGGCAGTGGCTGCAATTGGGGCCTCGAGCGTGACGTATGCGTTTCGGTTTGAGTCGGCCGGCCGGCTCGTGGCCACCGGCCGAGTGGTTGCGGTGCGATGCCTGCTACGACCCGGCCGCAAGCCGCAGCCGGTGCGGCTTTCGCCGTTGGTCGCTCGGCAACTCACCTCGCACCTGCTGCCGCCTGAGGCCTGAGGAGTGGCAGCCACGGGAGGAATGCCCGCATGCTGGAAGTTGAGTCGCTGTTCAAGTCGTATCCGACGCCGACGGAGCCGCTGGCCGTGCTGTCCGATATCAGCCTGACGGTGCAACCGGGGGAGCGGCTGGTCGTGATGGGACCAAGTGGATCGGGGAAAAGCACGCTGCTTGCCATCCTGGGCGGGCTCGAGCCCCCGACAACGGGACGTGTCCGGCTCGATGGCATTGACCCCTACCAACTTTCGGCCGGTGGCCGGGCCGGGTTTCGGAACCAGCAGATCGGCTTCGTGTTTCAGGAGCATCACCTCCTGGAAAGCTGCACCGCTGTCGACAACGTGCTGCTGCCGGCCATCGCCGCCGGCCGGGTGCCGGACGAGTTGGTTGAGCGGGCCCGTGATCTGCTGGAGCGGGTGGGGCTTGGTGATCGGCAGCGGCACCTGCCGGCGGAACTTTCGGGTGGCGAGCGACAACGGGTGGCGGTCGCCCGGGCCGCGATCCTCAGGCCCAGGCTTATTCTCGCAGACGAGCCGACCGGCCAGCTCGACAGTCGCAATGCCGCCGGAGTGGTCGATCTGCTTGCCGATCTGGTCGCAGACGATAACGGCATGCTGGTGCTGGTGACACACGACGCCGCGATTGCGGGGCGGCTTGTTGGTGACCGGCAGAGCCGCCGGCTCGAACTGGCTGATGGACGGCTGGTGTCATGAAGCGAAAGGGGCTGAACCGGTCGCCAGCAGTCCGGTCGTTGGCGGGGGTGGCCGGCCGCACCGTTCGCCGCTGGTGGCCGCAGCTGGCCGCAGTGGCTGCGGCGACCGCTGTCATCACCGTTACCATTGTCGGCAGCCTCGGTGTGGGAGATTCTCTGCAGCAGGGGTTACGACGGCTGGCGGCCGACCGTCTTGGCGGCATCACGGCTGCGGTCATGGCCCGTGAGCCGTTCGCTGCCGATCTTGCCGACCGGCTGGCCCGGCGATCGGGTTCAGCGGAAGCCGCCGGGTCCGGCGACGGGCGTTTCCGCGGAGAGCTGGTGCCGGCGTTTGCCCTGGAAGTTACGGTCGAACGCCCTGCCGACGGTCGCCGATCTCGTGCTGCGACTGTGGCTGAGATGCTTGCCTGCGACCACCCGGACCGCCTCGGATTTGCCCAGCCGGTGCCGCCGCCGACGACCGGTGTGGCCATCAGTCAGCAGCTGGCAGAGACACTCGACCTTGCAGCCGGTGATCCGGTAGTCCTGCGGGTGGCGGAGCGGTCTGCCGTGCCGGCCGACACCCCGCTGGGCCGACGGGCAACCCGCAGCCGCAGCCGGCGGCTCTCGGTGACGGCGGTGCTGCCACCGGGAAGCGTCGGTGACTTTTCGCTGCGGCCACGCCAGTCATCCGGGGGTGTTGCGATGGTTTCGCTGGCGGTGGGCCAGGCGCTGCTCGATCAGCCGGGGCGGGCCAACCTGATTCTGGCCGTGCCGGGGGCCGAGGGGGAAGCGGTTCTTCCGGCTCTGCGGCAGGCACTCGAGCCGACGCTTGCCGACTATGGCCTCACGCTTGAGCCGTTGCCCGGCCCGGCTAAGAGACTGCGGAAAAAGTCTGCTGCCGCAGGAAGCGGCGACCGGCAACCCCGAAAACCCTCAGCGTTTTCGGGTGGTGCCCGAGTGGACTTGCTGTCGCCCGCATTCGCGGGCGAGGGCCATCGAGGGCTTTTTCCACGGACAGCTGTTGTTCGGCTTTCCAGTCGGCGGCTGCTGCTCGAGCCCGCGGTCGACCGGGCGGCTGCCGCGGTGCTTGGGCCGCTTGGTGGGGTTCCCTCGTTGGTGTTTCTCGCCAACCAGATTCAGCCGGTCGGCGGTGGGGCACAGGTTCCCTACTCAACCGTGCTCGGCATTCCGAGCAACACGCATCCGCTCGGACGCCTCGTCGATGCGTCGGGCGATCCCCTTCCCGCGCCGGTCGGCGACGAAGTGATTATCGATCAGTGGCTGGCCGACGATCTGGCTGCCCAAGGGCGGCCGGTAGCCGTCGGCGATGTCTTGGAACTCCGCTGTTTCGTCGCGGAGACCCTGCACGGCGAGGTTGCCGAAGAGACCCATCGCTGCCGGGTCAGCGGCATCGCGGCGATGCAGGGGCTGGCAGCTGCCCGCGAAACCGTGCCAACGGTCGCCGGCATCACCGATGAAGATTCGATCGCCGACTGGGACCCCCCCTTCCCCTTCGACCGGTCGCGGGTGCGGTCGACGCCGCCTGATGATCAGGATGACCAGTACTGGAAAACCTACGCCGCGACTCCCAAGCTGTTCATGTCGCTTGCCCGCGGCCGCGAGATTGCCGGCAGCCGATTCGGCGTCACCACAACCTGGCACCTGCCACCGCTGCCGGCGGACCGGCCGCTGGCCAGTGTTGCCAGCGACTTGGCGGCAGCCATTCTCCCCGCGGCGGCCGGGATCGAGGTTGTGCCACTGGCCCAACTCGCTGCCGTGGCGGCGAGCGGCTCGACGCCCTTTGGCCTGCTCTTTCTTGCCCTGTCGAGTTTTGTCATCGGGGCCGGGCTGGTGCTGCTGTGGCTGCTGTTCGGCCTCCTGGTGGCCTCCCGCAGCAAAACACTTGGCATTCTGGCAGCCGTTGGCTGGAACCCGCGCCGGCTGGCCGAGCTGCTGGTGCTGGTTGCCGCGGCGGCGATTCTGGCGGGAGTGGGTGTGGGCATGCTGCTGGGGCCAATCTGGTCGCAGCTGTTGTTGTGGCGGCTGGGGACGGGCTGGGCGACCAGTGTCGCCAGCGGCAGCGAGGCGGTCTTCGGCAGCGGTCTGCCAGGCCTGGCGACTGTTGTGGCTGGTGCCGCTGCTGCTGCGGCGGTGGCCACGGCGGCCGTGTTGTTGGCGGCTATTCGAGCCGGGCGGCGATCGCCGCTGACGCTGCTGCGGGCAGCCGGGGCAAGCCTGGCCGGGCGCTGGCGAATGGCTCGCGGGCGGCGGCCGCTGCGGTCGCTGTTGGGGCTGGCCGGCCGCGGGGTGGCCTGGCGGTCCGGGCGGGGGCTCGCCGTGGCAGCCATGGTCGGCCTGGCTGAGTTCTTGATCGTCTTTGTGGCCGGGTTTGAACTGACGTCGCCCGGGCCGACCGGCCGTCGTGACACGCCGATGGGAGGCTGGAGCCATCTCGTACGGTTTGCCGCGGCCACCAGCATCGACCCCAGCCGGCCCGACCGCGGCCTTGAACTCGGATTGACGACCGCCCAGCAACAGCTGCTGGCCAACTGTGAGATTGCCCTGCTGCGGAGCAGCCGCGGGGATGATGCCAGCTGCACGAATCTCTATGCCACCACGCAGCCGTTGGTGCTCGGCCTGCCCGACCGCTTCCTCGACCACGGTGGCTTTCGCTTCGCAGCGCATCTGCCGCTGGCAACTGGCCAGTCGAACCCCTGGGAACTGCTGCGTGCCGCAGCGGCAAGCCAGTCAAATGCTCCAGTGCCGGTGATTCTGGATGCCGCCACTGCTGCCTGGGCGCTCAAACTGGGCGGTCCGGGGTCGGTGTTTCGGCTTTCGCCTGAAACCGGCCAGGTCGAACCGGGCGGGCAAGGGCAGGATGACACAGCCGGCACAGTCTGTCAGATTGTCGGCCTGCTCGAGCCAGGCGTTCTGCAGGGGGCGATCCTGCTGTCGGAAGCCGATTTTGTGCGGCTCTATCCGTTTGTCAGTGGCTACCGGCGGGCGGTCGTTGCCGCACCGGAAGCCGATGCTGCCGATCGGAACGACGCCGTTGCCGATGCTCTCGCCACTGCCTGGGCCGATGCTGGAGCCACGGTTGAGCCGGCAGCCGCGCGGCTGCGGCGGCTGTTCGCCGTGCAGAATACGTTTCTGGCCGGCTTTCAGACGCTCGGCACGCTCGGGCTGCTGCTGGGGACGGTCGGCGTCGCGGCTGTGGCCATTCAAGGGGCGATCGAACGCCGCGGGTCGTTGGCGGTGTTGCACGCCATCGGCTTCACCCGGCAGCGGCTGGCGTTGATTCTCTGGCTGGAGTCACTGCTGCCGGTGGTTCTGGGGCTGGTGATTGGCGGTGGCGGTGGGCTGCTGGCTGCCACGCCCCTGTTGCAGACGGCTCGCCAGGGGATTCCCTGGGACGTCCTGGCGACATCGACTGCCAGCACCCTGTTGGTGGCCAGCCTGGCCGGCCTGCTTGCGGTCTGGCTGTTGGCGATTCCTCGGCGACCGGCCGAGGAATGAGGTCTTCGTCTCGGCGGTCAGCCCCGTCGGGACAACGGTTCGCGGCAGCCGCGGATTGAGTGGCGTCTGCTACAGTCAGCCGACATGGGTGCGTTAGCAGACTGTGGAAAAAGTCTGCCGCCGCAGGAAGCGGCGACCGGCAACCCCGAAAACTCCCGACGACTCCTGCTGAAGGGCCAACGCGATGCACGTAGCGATCATCCTGCCGCGGTGGGTGGGTGATCTCGTCATGTCCACCCCGATGATCCGGGCGGTCCGGCAGCATCTCGGCGGCGATGCCCGGCTGACGGCGGTGGTCAAGCCGCTGTTTCGAGAATTGCTCGAGGGCACCGACTGGTTTGACGGGTTCATCGGCTATGACCGCCGTAGCCGCGATCCCACCGTCCGCTTTGCAGCAGCGGCAGCCGCCCTGCGGTCCGATCCGGTCGATATCGCCCTGCTGGTGCCCAACTCGCTCTCTTCGGCGGCATTGGCCTGGTGGGGCCGGTGCCGCCGACGAGTGGGCTATGCCCGGCACGGCCGGCGGTTCCTGCTGACCGACCCGCTTTGGCCGCCGCGTCGCGGCTGGCGGGTCGAGCCGGTCTCGACCGCGCAGCACGCGATGGATCTGGCTGAACGGATCGGGGTGCCGCGGCAGCCGTTGCGGCTGGAACTGGCAACCACCGCGGCTGATGAAGCACTGGTGACCGCTGTGCTGGAACGGCTTTTTCCCGGCTGGCAGCCGTCCGCAACTGGTCCACTTATGGTGATCAACGACAACTCCGCCTACGGCCCGGCCAAGGCCTGGGGCGTCGAACGGTGCGGCGGCCTCGCCCGGCGGTTGGTCGAGGCCCGCCCCGCAGGCCGCGTCGTCGTGCACTGCGGCCCTGGTGACCGGGATGAAGCCCGGGCCATCGTCGCTGCGGCCGCTGACCCGCGGGTGCAGAGCCTGGCCGACGAGCCAGCCCTGCCCTTCGGGCTCTCCAAGGCGGTGCTGAAACGGGCGGCTGTCGTCGTCACCACCGACAGCGGGCCCCGGCACATCGCTGCCGGCTTCGGCACCCCGACAGTCGTCCTGAATGGCCCGATGGACCCACGGCTGGGCCGGTCGGATCATGAGCATCTGGTCGAACTGCGGCGGGATCTGCCCTGCTCGCCCTGCGGCCGGCGAACCTGTCCGCTTGGCCACCACGATTGCATGGTTGGCCTGTCTGTCGATGATGTAGCAGAGGCCACGCTCGGTCTGCTTGCTGCCGCCCCCCCGGAGACCACTTGATGACCCATCTGCTTGGCATGCTTGCCGCGATCGCGCTAACCGCTTTTTGTTGGGGGGTCTACGGACCGGTGCTGCACTTCGGACGTGACGCCATGCAGTCGGCGCTGCGGCCCTTTGTCTGTGTCGGGCTGGCCTACTTTCTGATTGCCGTCATCGCCCCGGTCGCCCTCATGGCCCGCGGCCGCGAGAAGGGCAGTTGGACGACCACCGGTGTGCTCTGGAGTCTGCTCGCAGGAGCGGCCGGTTCACTTGGGGCTCTCGGTGTGATCCTGGCCCTGACGGCCGGCGGCCGGCCGATCTATGTGATGCCCCTCGTCTTCGGCGGCGCTCCGGTGGTCAACACGCTGCTGACAGCGTTCTTGAACAAGGCCTTCGGCCAGCTCAAGGCGCCATTTCTGGCCGGACTGATTCTGGTGATCACCGGGGCCGTGACGGTGCTGGTGTTCAAACCGCAGCCGCAAGCGGGCCATGCAGAGAAGCCGGCAGCAGTAGTCGAGCCAGCCGCTCCCGCGGAGGCTGTGGCCACCGCCGGCGTCAAGCAGGATGCCGAACGGTTCTTTGAGATCTTGCTGGCAGTCGCACTCGCGTTGCTGAGCTGGGGTGCGTATGGCCCGGTCCTCCACAAGGGGCAGGCGGCAATGGGGGGCAGCCGGCTGCGGCCGCTGATCTGCATTGGGGTGGCCTATTTCCTGATTGCGGTGCTCGTGCCGCTGGCCCTGCTGGGGCCGCTTGGGGATCAGGGCAGCTGGAGTGTTGCTGGAGTTGCCTGGAGCATGGCTGCCGGTTCACTGGGGGCCGTCGGTGCCCTTGGTACGATCCTCGCCTTCGCCTGTGGGGGGAAGCCGTTCACGGTGATGCCTGTGGTGTTCGGCTGTGCCCCGGTGATCAACACCCTGACGACGCTCGGGCTGTCCCACACGCCGACCTCGGCCGTCAGCCCGTTTTTCCTGGCTGGCATCCTGATTGTTGG
>CALAZQ010000303.1 GCA_937926325.1 uncultured Planctomycetaceae bacterium
CCCGGCTAGGATTCGAACCTAGACAAAGGGAACCAAAATCCCTTGTGCTACCGTTACACCACCGGGTATCGGGCAGCCCTGAGTATAGCGGGAACTGTGCCGCGACAGCATCACGGACAGGCCACGGCCTCAGCCCCCGAGCAGCCACTGCACGAGCGGCCCAGGAGCGGGCGCTAGCTGCAGCCGGATTTTTCCCGGCAGTTCAACCGCAGCGGAGATCCCGATCGCCCGCAGCGGCGGCAACAAACCGCCGAACGACTTTCGGCACCGCAGGAGCGAAAGCACAGATTTCAGACGCGAAATCTTGAGCGTCACCCCGACGTCGTCAGTTGCGTTGATTTCGACCGGCAGGCCGTCGAGGGTTCCCGTGAGCCCGCCGGTCATGATCAGTTTGGGGAATCGCTTCCATCCCGGGTACGAATTTTGAGCGTCCCGCTCAGCACCCATTCCGCGTGCTGCGGTGATGGCCCGGTGTCGCTGGGGATCTTGATGTGAAGGTTGTCGAACTCATAGGTGATTTCCGCCTGACGGCCGGTCAGCCGGTCGTAGAGACCGATGGCGAGGTCGGGCCAGGAAAGGGGTTGTTGATCGGACATGCAACAGGCTCCAGCGATGAAAACGGACTCAACGGTCGCCGGAAGCCTACGGCAGTTTGCGGGTGGAAGCAAAGTTTTTCTTGAGTGAGCGTGCTGATGAGGGGGTTGCCCCGTCCTCGGCTGGCTGGACGGAGCTCTCTTCCTCTGGAAAATGCCTACAGCCTGTGGGCCGCAGGCGAAGGGCATGCTCCCACGTCCGCGGTGCCCCGCTGGTTCGAATGCCTCTTCATGGAGCCGATCGCATGCGTGCTGCTGCCGCCCCGCAACGTCCTTCCGGTTTTACCCTCATTGAACTTCTCGTGGTGATTGCGATCATCGGCGTACTGGTCGGCATGCTTCTGCCGGCGGTGCAGCAAGCTCGCGAGGCGGCCCGCCGGGCAAGTTGCCAGAACAATCTGAAGCAGATCGGGTTGGGCTTGCACACGTTTGAGTCGGCGAATCGGTATTTTCCCACGATGGTTAACGCCGGCAGTGTTAGGCACAATTGGGTTGCTCAATTGTTGCCATACATGGAAGAGAACCCGATCGCTGAATTGTACGACTATACAGCCTCTTACTCTGATGCGGTAAACCAAGCGGCGGTCCAGTACTCCCTCCCGTTCATGGTCTGCCCGAGTAACCCTGAAGGGCCGCTTGAGGATCCTTACTTTATGAACAGCACGGGTTGGGGGTCAGCAGCTGCGGACTATGGTGGTGTGTCGATGGTCTCTAGCTCCGTCTGGAGTGGTGGGTACGCTACCTATCCGAAACCGGGGAATACGAAGGGTTTTCTCGGCTCATCATCCCAAATCCGAAATGTCGGTGACAGAGGATTGCAGCACAAGGACATCATCGACGGCACCTCGAAAACGATTGCGGTCGCTGAAATGGCGGGCCGCCCACAGGTCTGGTATTTCGGCCGCAAAGTTCCCGACTCAGGTACGGCTGCGACGATGAGCAGTACAGCTATGTACGTTCGTAATTGTGGTTGGCCGACTTTCAATGCCCAGAACATCAAGGGTTTTCAACTTGACCTAACTGAGCCAGAGCCCAAAGACCAATTCGCTACCGGACCACAAATGATTAACGGCACCAATAAGGGTGGTATCTATGCTTTTCATCCAGGACTTGCCGGTTTTGTTTTTGTCGACGGCTCTGTAAAATTTTTAACCGAAACCAGCTCTGCGGACATCGTTGCAGCTGCCTGCACATTTGCTGGCGGTGAGGCCATTCCGCTGCCTTAACAATTATCGTGGGTAAGG
>CALAZQ010000304.1 GCA_937926325.1 uncultured Planctomycetaceae bacterium
CCAGTCGAGCAGCAGTGGATGCGAGGGCGAGTCGCCCATGCGGCCAAAGTCGTTCGCGGTGGCGACGATGCCGGTGCCAAAGTGATACTGCCAGACCCGGTTGACAATGCTCCGCCAGGTCAGCGGATTGCCCGGGTCGGTCAGCCACCGGGCCAGGGCCACCCGCCGGTCGCCCTCGGCATGGTCGTCAGCCAGGTTAAACCGGCTTTCGAGCGAAACCGGCTCAACCTTTTCCAGCAGCGAGAGCGTGCCTGGATCAACCTCATGGGTCGGCGAATTGACATTGCCCCGGGAGAGCAGATGAATGGTCCGCGGCACTCCCTTACGAACCCGGGTGGCGGCGGCAAAGACCACCTTCATCGGGGGCAGGGCCCGCTGCTCGGCTGTCACCTGCTCAAGCTCAGCCCGCACCTGCCGATACTCCTCGACCTCGGCCGGCTTCTCGGCAGCGGCAAAGAGTTTGTCCCGCTCAGCTTGGAGAGCCTCCAGCGAACTGTCACCCTTCGCCGGGCTGTACCCGTCGATCAGGTTTGTCCGCTGCCACCGCGGCCCGGCTTCGATTGAGTCAAGCGAGGTAACCGTTGCACCCGCGGCCAGGTTGCTGCCATCGCTGCCACGCACTTCGATCTCGGCCAGGGCAAAGATGAAGTCATTCTGTCGCGGCGCCAGCTTCGTGGCGGTCACCCGCAGATAGCGTCCCGTCAGCTTCTTCGTGAAGACCTGAGGCGTGGTCCCGGGATTGGCCACATCGGCGGTCGTGTGATCGACAACCGTCGTGGCGGCCGTAAAGGCCGGCTCGTCCGAGACCTCGACCCGGTACCGCAGCGGAAAGCCAAAGCCTCCGCCGATATTGTTGAAATCGTCGTAGCAGGGGAAGAGTTTCACCTCGGCGAGGTCTTGCTGCTTCCCGAGGTCAAGCTGCACCCACTTTTCTGAGTCCTGCTTGGCCGTGATGCCGCTGTGATAGCCGAACGCAGCGGTCGGGTTCTTCCCGGTCCGCTTGGTCGGATTGGCAATCTTCTGCTCGATCTCTCGCAGCTTCGGGCTGATCGATTTCTGCAGGCTGTCGCGACGGCTTTCGAGCGACTTCTGTCTGGCCTCCAGGCTGGCAGCCCGCTCCATCACGGCCGGATCGGTCGAATACTTCCGATCCTCCCGGTCGATTGCCGCGAAGACGGCCTGCAGTGAGTAATAGTCGTCCTGAGTGATCGGGTCGAACTTGTGATTGTGACACTGGGCGCAGTGGACCGTCACGCTGCAAAAGCTGCCGATCGTGTTGGCCACCATGTCATCACGGTCCAGATGCCGAGCGATCTTGCCATCGGTCTTGGTCTCGGGCACCTCACGGTGGCCGATATGATCCCAGGGCCCGGCGGCGATGAAGCCGGTCGCCTCATAGCCGTCAGCGGTATCCGGGTAGAGCACGTCGCCGGCAACCTGTTCTTCAATGAACCGGGCATAGGGCTTGTCAGCGTTCAGCGCCCGGATCACGTAATCGCGGTAGGGCCAGGCGTTGGGCCGCAGCTTGTCTTTGTCATAGCCGTGGGTGTCGCCATAGTGGACGACATCAAGCCAGTGCCGGGCCCACCGCTCGCCGTACCGCGGCGAGTCGAGCAGCCGCGTCACCAGCTGCTCATAGGCCTGAGGGTTTTCATCATGCACAAAAGCCTCGACCTCTTCCGGCGTCGGCGGCAGGCCGGTCAGGTCAAAGGCCAGCCGGCGGATGAGGGTGCGGCGATCAGCACGAGGAGTCGGCTCCAGGCCCTGCTCTGCCAGTTTGGCTCGCACAAACAGGTCGATCGGATTGCGGGCCGCCTCGACCCCGGGCACCTCGGCAAAGGCAGCCACCGCCACGGGAACGTCTGGCTTGGCCACCGGCTGCCAGGCCCAGTGGTCAAGCCGCGGGTCGGGGGCCTCTTCCAGCGCGGCATCGTCCGAGCCGGGCCAGGCTGCCCCGGCGTCGATCCAGGCAGTCAGGGCCGCCACCTCGTCGGCCGACAACCGCGGGCCGTCTGGGGGCATCACCTCATCGGCGTTGCCTGAGGTCACCCGGCGGATCAGTTCGCTGGTCGCCCCCTTGCCGAGCACCACGGCTGGTCCAAAGTCGCCCCCTCTCAGCAGACCTGCCCGCGAGTCGAGCCGCAGGCCCGACTCTGCCCCGTCGGCCCCATGGCAGTCGGTACAGCGGTCGAGCAGCAGGGCCCGGGCAGCAGCATGTGGGTCGCTTTCAGCAGCGGCCGGAACCGGTTCAGCGACAGCCCGGTGACCGGCCGCAAGACCAACCAGCACCAGTCCATTGAAAAAAGCAGCAGCGGGCGAAAACCGCCGGAGACAAGAAAATTTGCGGTGTTTTTCCATACCCTGAGTGTGCCCGTCCCCAAGGGCTTGGTACCGAAC
>CALAZQ010000305.1 GCA_937926325.1 uncultured Planctomycetaceae bacterium
AGTCGTGAATCTCTGCCACCACATCGTCATAGCGGGGGTCGAGCTGCATGGTCTGCGGCGTGCCCTGCATATGCATGGCACAGACACCCGCTCCGGTGGCCCGGGCCAGCTCAGCCATGGCCGGGTCACCCTCCAGTCCGGTGACGTCATTGATGATCTCAGCGCCGGCGGCGACGGCCTGCTCCGCCACCACGGCCTTCGACGTGTCGATCGAGACCGGCCGGCCCGACTGCTCCGCCAGCCGCCGAACCACCTCGCCGACCCGCCGCCACTCGTCGGCAGCGGCGACCGGGTCGGCGAAGGGACGGGTGCTTTCCCCCCCGACGTCCAGAATGTCGGCGCCGGCAGCCGCCAGCCGCAGCCCATGGGCCACGGCCGCCTCAATGTCGGCATGCCGGCCGCCGTCGGAAAAGCTATCGGGCGTGACGTTGACAATGCCCATCAGCAGGGGCGGCTGGCCCACCTCGGGGAGAACCAGCTGCCGGGTTCGCAGCTGCCAGACGGTCGGGCGGGGAGGGGCTGCCATCACCACGGCTCTTCCATCAGGCCGACGATCTGCTGGGCCATCTTGACGATGCCCTCCTGCTGGGTGCTGATCACCGACCGGCCGTATTCCGGCACGAGCGCGGCCGACTGCCCGACATCGACGCTGGCTGCCGGCACCGGCACCGCCCCCGACGCCAGCACCGTGCCGCCGCGATCGGCCCAGGTGACGAGCACCTGCAGGTTCATCTCGACCATCCGCGACTGATCGCTGGGGCTTTCCACCATGATTCGCTTGGTATCGGCCACGACCCGGCCGGTCAGGATGCTGTCGGCCCCCTGGCTATCGACCACCTTGAACGGCGTCCGCTTCTCGATTTCCTTGCAGACCGCCTCGGTCAGCCGTTCCCCCAGATCAACTGCGGGAACCACCCGAAAGCTGTCGCACTGAAACAGCGGCACGTAGATGGTCCGGACGTTGGCGGCGTAGAGCGTGCTGTTGCCGAACCGATAGGTGGCACAGCCGAGCAGCCCCGGGAGCAGGCAGGCCAGCCCACCCAGAACATGCCGACGATCAAGCGAAAGATGCATGGGGCGGCTCATCGCAGCGGCGGGCTCTCGCCCGAGTTGTCCTGGCGGGCGATCGCCGTTTCGGCCTCAGCCATCGCGTCGAGTTCGGCCTCTTTGAGAGAGTCGGGGTTCAGGAAGGCGGTCAGGGCCGGGAAGGGGTTGTCGCTGACATCGTCGAGGCCGGCCAGTTCCTCCAGCCGGTCACGGGACTGCTGGGCCAGCATGGTCTTGGGGTAGTCGCGGGCAATCAGGGCATAGTAGATCCGGGCCGAGGTGTAGTGCTGGCCCTTCTTGTAAAACTCGGCCCGCTTCCAGTGGCGGAGCGCCTGTTGGGCGGCGATCTCAGCCCGGCTCCGCACCACCCGCTGTTCCTCTTCGGTACTGAGCTGGTCGGGGAACTGCACCAGAATCTGGTCGGCCAGAATCTCGGCCTCGTCCAGCATGCCCCCTTCGTAAGCCGGCCCCTGATAGGCCTTCAGCTTCGCCTGCAGGGCGAACAGGTGGGCTGGCATCAGAAACTCGCTGTCGGGGTACTCGGTCCGCAGCAGCGAGTAGAAATAGTCGGCGTCGAGCCATTCCCGGTTGAGGAAGTGGGCGTTGGCCTCCGCCATCAGGCTGTCATCGGCCAGCGGGCCCCGGGGGTCGTTGAGCCGGACATGCTCATAGGCCTTGAGGGCCCGGCCCCGGGTGTCGAACAGCGGCCGGCTGCGGTCCAGCACGTTGGGCACCAGCAGGGGCAGATGCCGCTTTTCATCGAGGGCCAGCCAGTATTGGGCAATCACGAACTGCCGCTGGGCGATCCGGTCGAGGTAGCGGGTGTTGGGATATTTCTTAACCAGGCCGTCGTATTCGTCTTCGGCCTTCGGGTACTGGTCGGTGAAGAAGAGGCACTCGGCCGCCTGCCACATGGCATCCTCTTCCAGGGCCGAATCGGGCCAACGGTCGATGACCTTGCGATATTGCTTGAGTGCCTTGGCGTACTGTTTTTGCTGAAACAGATCGTCGGCCTCGTCAAACGCCTGCTTGGCCACCGACTCATTCGGCCCCCGGCCGACCAGCTTTTTGAACCGCCGCTTGAGGGTCTCGCCCTTCAGCGCATTCCAGCCAAACTCCTCCTCGGCCGGGGAATACTCCGACGAAATCACCGACGAACTGTCGTCTTCGGCCAGATCCTTGGCGGTGTCGCTGCCGCTGCTCCAGGGCCAGGTCGGCTTCGTGAGGGTGGCGCAGCCTCCGGCAAGGGAGATGACAAGTGCCGCCATGCAGCCGTGACAGGCCGTCTGGAGCCAGGGCCCATGATTGGTCGCAGGGTTCATCGGTGGGTCTCGGAGAGGGAGGCGAGGGAGGTCGTCAGCCAGCGGCTGGTCTTCAGGCGGCGTCCCAGCAGGTTGGTGATCACGGTGTTCATGACGGCACGGACCTCCCCCAGGGCGGCAGGCTCGGGCTGATGCTGATCCGGCAGAACCGGGGTGACGGCGAGTTGCCGCAGCAGATTGACCGCGGCGGCAGAAACCGACACGACAGGCCGCTGCCCGCGTCGGCAGCGGGGGCAGAGCCCGCCCCCGGCCAGCAGGCCGAAGGCGATCCGACTGCCTTCCAGCCGGGTGCCGCACTCCGCACAGCGGTGCAGGGCCGGCTGCTGGCCAAGTTCCCGCAGGATGCCGAGCTCGGCATGCACCAGGAGCGCAGCGATGCTGGCAGCACCCCTGGCTTGGTTGTCGGCCCGGGCCCGATCGCTACCCGGTCGAGGCTGCGAGAGCAGCCCGACGGTCGTCCGGGCGAGATCGAACAGCGAGGGCTGGGGGTCGGCGTCAACGGTGACAGCATCGAGGAGCTCGGCAAGGTAGAGTCCGGCGGCGACCGCCGCCTGACAGCCGCCGACACGGAACCGCTGTTCCAGAAAAGCTTCGGTCAACAAATCGAGGCTGCTGGCAGATCGGCGGAGGACGAGTACCTGACAGACCGAAAGCAGGTCAAGGGCGGCGTCAAAGCTGCTCTTGGGCCGCCAGGCTCCCTTCGCCAGCCCCCGCACCTTGCCATGGTCGCGGGTCAGCAGCGTGACAATGGCACTGGTTTCGCCGAAGGGAATCGCCCGAAGCACCAGCGCCTGGGTCTTGTCGGCCGTCATGAGGCCTCTGCCGGTGCCGGCAGTCGCGACACCCGCAGCCGGGTGATCCGCCGACGGGTGGCCGCCAGCACCTCGATGGCGACGCCGTCGGCCTCGATCCGTTCGCCCACCTGGGGAATCCGGCCGAACACATGAAAGGCGAACCCGCCGATGGTGTCGAAGTCGGCCTCTTCCGGCAGGCCGAAGTGCATCCGCTCATTGAGGTCGTCGGTCGGCACGTTGGCCAGGGTTTCACAGGCATCCTCCGAGAGCACCAGAATGCCGTCGGTGAATGCCTCGTCGTGCTCATCGGCGATCTCCCCGACTATTTCTTCAAGCGCGTCCTCGATCGTGACCAGGCCGCAGACACCGCCGAACTCATCGGTGACAATTGCCATGTGCGAGTTGCCCCGCTGGAGTTCCCGCAGCAGCTTCTGGACACTCATGGTTTCGGGAATGAAGTACGGTGGCCGCAGCAGCGTGGTGAGGTCGGGCGGTTCCCGCTCCGGTTCATTTGCTGCCGGGCGGCTCCGGGCCAGCTCCGCCAGCACCTCACGGGCGTGCAGCACCCCGACAATGTCATCGGGCGAGGCCCGCCAGACCGGCAGCCGCGAGTGGCAGCTGTCGATGGCGATCGTCACCGCTGCCGTCCAGCCGTCAGCCAGGGGGATCGCCACCATCTCGGTCCGCGGGGTCATGATCTCGGAGACCTGCACATCCTCCAGTTCCATCACCCCTTCGATCATCTCGCGGGCCTCCTCATCGAGGTGCCCTTCACGATGGGCCTCTTCCATGGCCAGGCGAATTTCATCCTGTGATTCGTCAGCGTCGCTTGCCCGGCTGCCCGGAAGGAACCGGCTGATCAACTGAAAGCCTCGGCGTCCCGCGGCCATCAAGGGGGCCGCCAGGCGGACCACCGGCCGCCAGAGCCGCCAGGTCGCCACCACCACCCAGCCTCCGGCCAGGCGGGTGGTGGCATTGGGGATGATCACCAGCATGACCCAACAGAGCAGCGTCCAGCCGGCGGCCATCCCGATCCGGGTTCCCGCCACGGGCTGCTGACTGATCAGCAGGGTGGCGAGCACCGCGGTGATGACGACCACGCTTGCCGCGACAAAGGCGATGGTGCCACCGGCGGCCATGATTTCGTCGTAGGCCTCGGGGCAGCCCCGGCCCCGGCAGAGTTCCTGGAGGTGGTGCCGCCTGGTCCCACGGATGGCCCGGGCCTGGATGGCAGCGAGCGTCGCCAGCATAAGAAGGCCGAATGCCGTCTGCATCAGTGCCTCAGCTTCCGGGGAACCGCGGTGGATGAACGCCGACAACGACCGCCGCCGGTTCGCCGTGGTGGGGCCGGCAGGCCGATGGCCTGCATGAGCTGCCGCTCGCGGCGGCGCATCGACCGCCGTGGGCCCGGTTCAAGGTCATCGAAGCCACAGAGATGCAGAAGTCCATGGATCAGGTAATAGGCCAATTCATGCTCTGGTCGCCAGTGGTATCGCGCCGCCTCGCGGACCGCAGTTTCACCGCTGGCAATGATTTCACCGGCCAGTCGCAGCCCGGAAGATTCGTGGTGGCCCGGTTCGGCAGCCGTGCTGAGATCAAAGCTGATGACATCGGTCGGCCCGGGAATGCCCAGCCAGCGGTCGTGAAGCTGGGCAATTTCGGTGTCATTGACAATCGCGATACTGAGGTCTGCCTCAGCAACCTCAAGCTCGGTCAGCGCCGCGGCGAACAGGTGTCTGAGATCAGCCTGCCGCACCGGGAGCCGCCGCTGGCGGTTGCAGCAGGCGATCTGCCAGCCTCCCGACGCCGGGGGCGGGCCCGCTGCCGGCCAAGCCCCGGGGAAGCGACGCCTTGATGCTGCCACTAGGCCGTCCTCTGGTCGGGGTACTTCACCCGGCCGTGATACACCGCCGTCAGGCTCTTGACGAGACTCTGTTCAATCAGTCGCAGTTCTTCCAGCGTCAGGCCACAGTCCTCAAACTGGCCATCGAGCAGCCGCTTCATCGCCAGTTCATGGACGAGGCTTGCGATCCGGGCCGGGGTCGGCTCGGTGAGTGAACGGCTGGCACTCTCGACGGCATCGGAAAGCATCAGCACCGCCGACTCTCGGGTGCTGGGGCGGGGACCGGGGTAGCGGAAGGTCTGCTCGTCAACGCCGCCGCCATTGGGATCGGCCTGTGACTTTTCGGCCGCGCGGCGGTAGAAGTATTCAACCAGGGTCGTGCCGTGGTGCTCCAGCAGCAGGTCGATGATCGGTTGGGGCAGGTTGTACTGCCGGGCCAGCTCCGCCCCCTCCTTGACGTGGGCGATGATGATCAGGCTACTCATGGCCGGCACCAGGGTCTCGTGGCGGTTCTCCTGCCGGTTCTGGTTCTCGACGTAATAGGCCGGCTTGAGCATCTTGCCGACGTCATGGAAGTAGCCCCCGACCCGGACCAGCAGCCCTCGGGCCCCGATCGCATCGGCTGCCGCCTCACCGATGCTGGCGACATTGATCGAGTGGTTGTAGGTGCCGGGGGCCCGCCGCACCAGTTCCTGCAGCAGCGGATGGGCGACGTCACCGATCTCGAGCAGGCTGAGATCGGTCAGTACCCCGAAGGTCTTTTCAATGAAGGGCAGCAGCCCGGTCATCAGAAAGCCCGCCAACAGCGTCCAGACGCCGGTGCGGGCCGCCTCGAACAGCAGGGTCAGGTCGAGCGGATGCTCCGCCAGCAGATTGGCGCCGATCTGGGTGGTCATGGCGACGGCGCCGGCCCACAGCCCGACGTAAATCAGTTTGCTGCGGCTGCGAATTCGGCCCATCCAAAAAACGGTCGCCGCGGCGGCGGCCGCGAGCGTGATGTAGTCGGCCAGCCCATGGCCGAGGCCGGTCACCAGCACCAGGGCCACCTGGGCAACCAGCAGCAGCGAGAGATCTTCGTCATAGGCGATGGCTACCGTCATGGCAAAGACCAGCAACGGCAGGATCTCAGCCCGCCAGGCATCGTTGGCGGCGAAGAAGCAGATCGCCGTCGTGGCGACCACCAACGCCAGCAGGGTGGCGACGTGGCCCAGATCAGTCAGGACATCGCGGTTGTGCAGGTGCAGGTAGAACCCCGCGAGGGTGAACATCGCGATGAACAACCCCAGCATGGAGATGGCCCGGCCGAGTTGCTGCCCCAGCGGCTGCTGCCGCATCGCCTCGTCATGCTCGAGCTTCAGCAGCGTCAATTCTTCGGGAGTGATCTCCTTGCCGGCCGGAACCAGCAGGTCGCCAGCGGCATAACGAACGAACTGCTTGGGCGTTTTTTCAATCGCCTCAGCCTTGGCCTTGGCGGTTGCCTCGGTGTCGAGTTCGAGGGAGCCGGTCAGCCGGGGGTCGATCCAGGCGAAGACCCGATCGGTCAACGGCCCGCTGCCGAGTTCTTCTGCCAGCCGCCCCTTGAGCCGAATCTTGGCTTCGCCCAGCAGCACCTCGGCAACCTGGACCCGGAGCATCTCGGTGATGTTGCCGATGGGGTGGACGTCGATTTCGGTCTGGCTGCCGTCGTCGAGGCCGTGCTGGATTTTCTCGAGCACACCCTGCTGCTCCAGTGGGGCGAAGGCCCGGTCGATCGCCTTGTTGAATTCAAGCAGCTTCTCCTTGGTGCCCACCCGGTTGCGGAAGCCGGTGAAGGCCTGTTCGGCCTCAAGCTTCTGCCGGGCGAACTCAGTGACGGCTGTCGCGGCTGGCGTCGCGCCGGGAGCGGCCGGCTGGCCACGGCCCCGGACGACGGCGTCAGCCAGTCCGGCATCGGCCCGGGCAGCTTCCGCGGGGGTGGCTGGCGCGGTCGTGGCGGTCGCGGAGGTGGGCGGTTCTTCACCCGGGACGGCGGCAGCCGGCGGCACGTCGTCGGCTGGGCCACTCGGAATCGGCAGGTCGGGCGGTTCTGGTGCGATCGGTGGCTCGACCGGAGTGACCTTTGTACCAGGGACGGGAACGGGCAGCCGTTCCAGCACCGGGGCGGTTTCAGGGGCGAACTCCAGCCAGGCCGCCCGGGAGACACCCGCCAGCGTCTCGGCTGCGGCGATCTCGGCCACCCGGTTCTTCAGGCCGTCGCGGATGCGGACCAGCGGTGAACGGTCTTGGGCGTAGACCACCCGAACCTGCGAGGTGGCCCGTTCCTGGGCGGCCCGTGTCCGGTCGAGGTCGGGCTTTTCGAAGGCGACCCGGGCGACGACTCCGCGGGGGACAACCGATCCCAGGCGGAAGGCGAACGGCTCTGCCCAGCCCTGGAGCAGGATCAACAGCACGACGGCGGCAATCAGGCACAGGCCCAGCCGGACGAGTACCTCCGATCGCGAAATGGTCTCGAGCAAGCCACTCCAGAACCCTTGCGGACCCTCGACCGAAGAGGCCCGACGGGTGCGGCGGCGAAAGGAAGAAGGAGCGATGCTCATCGCGACAAGCTCGGCATTCTGCCGGTTTCCATGCGAAGCGGGGAGAAATTATTCCTCGTAGGCGTCAACGATCCGCTGGACCAAGGGATGGCGGACGATGTCGGCACCCCCCAGGCTGATTCTGCGGCAGCCGGGGACACCCTCGAGCCGATGCATGGCATCGATCAGGCCACTGCGGCGATTGGGGGGCAGGTCGATCTGGGTGGTGTCGCCGGAGATCACCATTTTCGAGCCGACACCGAGTCGTGTCAGAAACATCTTCATCTGCGCGGCGGTGGTGTTCTGGGCCTCATCCAGGATGATGAAGGCGTTGTTCAAAGTGCGGCCTCGCATGTAGGCCAGCGGGATCATTTCAATCACATCCTGCTCGGTCAGTCGCTTGAGCAGGTCGAAGTCGATCATCTCGCGAAGGGCATCGAGCAGTGGCCTGAGGTAGGGATTGATCTTGGCCTGAAGGTCCCCCGGCAAAAAACCGAGGCTTTCGCCGGCCTCAACCGCCGGCCGCACCAGGACGATCTTGGTGACCTGCTCGCCACGGAGGGCGGAGACCGCCATCGCCACCGCTAGAAATGTCTTGCCGCAGCCGGCCGGGCCCTCGCAGAACACCACATCATGGTCGCGGATGGCTCGGACATAGGCCGCCTGTCCAGCCGAGCGGGGCACGACATGGCCACCGGGACGCTGCACTTCAATCGGCTCGGTGGTGACTGCCAGGCCGCCTTCGCGGTGAGCATTCAGCAGTCGATCAACATCCGCTTCGGTGACCACGCCGCTGCGGCGGGCAATCTGATCGAGTGCCTCGAAAACTTCGGCGGCCCGCTGCACGGCCGCTTCATCACCCTCGATATGGATGGCATCATCACGGGCCGCGACCCCGACGCCGAGTGCCGACCTGATTCTGCGAAGATGCTGGTCGCGGGGGCCGAATACCGCCAGCAGGCGTTTCGAATCGACCACCGCGATCGTCGTGCGGGACATGAGAGCCCGTCAGTGTTTCTGATGGCTGACGGTCTCGAGGATGGGGAACGCCCACCGCACGGCGGGCTGTCGAGGCGGCCCTCTCGACCACCTCGGTGCTCAATCGTACCGTGGCGGCGGCAACGATCCCAACACTTTCGCCTTTCGATGGTCGATTTGACGGAAAAAACCTCAGAATCGTCGGCACCGGACAGTCGCAGTGGCCTACGGTGCCGCGTTCACCCAGAGCAGCCAGGCCACCGGGGCGGCAAAGAGCAGCGAGTCGATCAGATCGAGCACACCACCCAGGCCCCCCAGCAGCCGACCGGAATCCTTCGCCCCCAGTTCCCGCTTGATGAGTGACTCGGCGAGATCGCCAGCCATGCCGGCGACGCCGACAAGCAGGCCGTAGCCGACCCAGCCTCCCAGCGGCTGCAGGGCGATGGGGCTGCCAAAAAATGGCTGCTCGAGGATGAGCCAGGCAGCCAGCAGCGAGCCGCCGACCGACCCGGCAGCCCCTTCCCAGGTTTTGCCCGGGCTCAATCGGGGAGCCATCGGCGAGCGGCCGACCGAGGCCCCTACCAGATAGGCGAAGACGTCACCGAGCTTCACGACCGCGATCAGGCTCAGCAGCGGCAGGATGCCCAGATGCCTGGGGCCGGTCTGCTCGGGTCCGAGGTTTTCCACGCAGACCAGCCGCAGACCGACCATGAAGGCCATCGGCAGCCCCAGATAGGTCAGCACCAGCACGCCGGCGGCAAGCCGGTCGAGGGAACGACCGGTAGCTCGGCCGCCAATGATCTCTCGCGCAAACAGCAGCCCTACCGCGGCGGTGGCCGCCAGGGCCGCCCAGCTCAGGGCCGCCACAGGTGCGGTCTGGTCGGAGGCCGCCACAAAGGCCTGCGTCCCGAGGGCAACTGCGACGAACGTCGCGACCACACCGGCCCGCAGCAGGCCGCCCGGCAGCCGGAGGCCGCGGTCGGCGTAGAGCGCGACCAGTTCATCCACCCCGCCGATCGCCAGGATGATCAAAATCGGCAGCAGCCACCAGGCCGGCAGGCCACCGAGAAACCCGGTGGCATCGGCCCAGGCCAGCCCGGTGAATGCGGTGATCAGGCCAGCCGAGACCACGGTTCGGGAGGCGAGTTTCGCAAAGGGGTTCGGCTGGCCGCTGCTCATGGCTGTGTCAGTCCTCCAAAGCGGCGTTCCCGAGCCCGGAAAGCATCGATCGCCTGATCGAGTTCGGCGGTGCCAAACTCAGGCCAGGTCTGGCTGGTCACCCAGAGTTCCGCGTAGCTGACCTGCCAGAGCAGAAAGTTGCTGATCCGCATCTCGCCGGCGGTGCGGATCAGTAGGTCGGGGTCGGGCATGCCGGCGGTCGCAAGCTGTCCGGCGAACAATTTTTCGTCGATCGCGTCAGGATCGAGCTGTCCCGCCGCGACCTGTCGGGCGACCGCCCGGGCCGCGGCGACGATCTCTCCGCGGCCACCGTAGTTCACTGCGAGACACAGCCGCATACCGGTGTTGCCGGCACAGAGCGAAACGGTTTCATCGATGGCGGCCAGGGTGGCAGGCGGCAGGCCCTCCCGGTTGCCGATCATCACCGGCCGGATGCCCTCCCGCAGCAGGAGCGTTCGTTCCTCGATCATATACTGCTCCAGCAGCAGCATCAGAAACTGCAGCTCGGCTTCCGGCCGCCGCCAGTTCTCGCTCGAGAGGCAGTAGAGCGTCAACTGTTCAATGCCCAGGCGGGCGGCGTGCTCGGTGACGCGACGGACGCTGGCCACGCCCTGCCGATGCCCCTCAATCCGCGGCAGCTTCCGCCGCTGCGCCCAGCGGCCGTTTCCATCCATGATGATGGCGATGTGCCGCGGAAACCCCGATCGAGCCACGACCGGGCCGCGGACGGTTCGCGCAGCCGCGGCAACGCTGGCAGCCTCAGTCACACCGGCGCCTGTTCCTGCTGGTGGGGTGGAGGACATGCTTCGCTGGCTGGTGCGGTGTTCCGGAAAATCGTCTGATCGCGGTCGGGGCCGACCGAGATAATGGTAACCGGGCGGCCAAGCAATTCGCCGATGCGGTCAACATAACGGCGGGCTGCGGGCGGCAGATCGACCTCCTGCCGGACCTCGGTCAGTTCCTCCGGCCAGCCGGGCAGCGTCTCGTAGATCGGCACCGCTTTCCGCAGGTCATCGATGTGACTGGGGAACTGCTCAACCCGCCGGCCATCAATTTCATAGGCCGTGCAGATTCGCAGTTCATCGAGTCCGCCGAGGACGTCAAGCAGCATCACCGCCAGTTCATCGACGCCCGACAGGCGGGCGGTATACCGGGCGGCGACAGCGTCGAACCAGCCGCAGCGACGCGGCCGCTGGGTGACCGTGCCATACTCCCGCCCCCGCTGCCGCAGGTGTTCTCCGGTGGGATTCTCCTGCTCGGTCGGGAGCGGGCCGCCGCCGACCCGGGTCGAGTAGGCCTTCACCACGCCGATCACCCGGTCGATCCAGCGGCCGGGTACTCCCGAACCGCTGGCGACCCCGACCCCGGAGGAGTTGCTGCTGGTGACATACGGGAAGGTACCGTGATCGATGTCGAGCAGTGCCCCCTGGGCACCCTCGAACAGCACCGGCCGGCCCGCCTCAACGGCATCGAGCAGCAGGTGGGTGGTGTCGCCGACGCAGTCACGGAGCCGCTCGGCGTAGCCGCTGTACTGCTTGAAGATGGCCTCACCGTCAAGTTCGATCGGTGGTCCGTCGGCAGGCCGGGCCGCCTCGAGCAGATGCCGTTTTTTCTTCAGCACATGCTCGAACTGCTGCCGGAACTCAGGCCGATAGAGATCGCCCAGCCGCAGGGCGAGCGATCGCCCGACCTTGTCGCGGTAGCAGGGGCCGATGCCACGGCCGGTGGTGCCGATTGCCTCGCCCCCGGTCACGCTGCCATTGAGGATGGCGTCCTCGGCGACATGCCACGGAAAGACGACATGGGCCCGATCGCTCAGCCGCAGTTTGCCGGCGACCCGGATCCCGCGGCCCTCAAGCATGTCGATCTCGCCAATGATGCTGGCCGGATCGAGGACGACGCCGCCGGTGACGACGCAACTGACATCATTCCGAAGAATGCCGCTGGGAATCAGGGAGAGCTTCCAGGTTTCGCCGCCGGAGACAACGGTGTGGCCGGCGTTGGCCCCCCCCTGATACCGCACCACGATCTCGTGGTGCTCGGTCAGGATATCAACGAGTTTGCCCTTGGCCTCGTCACCCCACTGCAAACCGATGACGCAGGTTCCGGGCACGCTCGCCCCTCTCGGCTGAGGAAACACTGAAATGCTGCGGTAACCGGGCCGCTGCCGGAAACCGAGTTTAAAATCAGGAGCAGGGGGGTCAAGCGTGCTGGCTACCTGCCGTGCTGGAGCTGCCCGACTGTTTCGTTACGATCTTCCCCATCAACCCCTTCAACGCGGCGGCTGCCGCACCGTTCGAAGGTCGACTTCCCAAGGTATGCAGCGATGGCCAGTCGCGGTGGTGGACGGGTGTTTCATGTGTCCGAGGCGACGGCCGGCCGCACCCTGGCGGCATTTCTCCGCGAGCAGCAAGAGGCCAGCTGGGCTGCGGCTGAGAAGCTTATCCGGGGCCGCCGGGTGACCATCCATGGCAATCTCTGCACCGATGCCGCCCGACGGCTGAAGGCCGGCGATGTCGTCAAACTGCTTGATCTGGCGGTCGCTTCCCCGCCCGGGCCACAGGATGTCCGGATTATTCATCTCGATGATGCGGTTGTGGTGGTCGATAAGCCTTCGGGCATCACGACCACCCGTCATCACGAGGAGGCGGGCTGGCCGGCTCGTCGGCGACAGATTCAGCCGACCCTCGACGAACTGCTGCCCGCAGTGATCGGCCGGTATCAGGCGGTTCGGGCCAGCCGCCGTCGCCCGGCCAAAGGATCTGCCGGACCGGCCGCCAAGGCTCGGCGGACGCCCCCGGTTCGCGCGGTGCATCGCATCGACCGCGAGACCAGCGGCCTGCTTGTCTTTGCCCGCACGGTGCCGGCCAGCCGGATTCTGGCCGAGCAGTTCCGGCAGCATGCGACCCAGCGGCGGTATCTGGCGGTGGTGGTTGGTCGCGTCGGGGCGGGTACGATCATGTCCAACCTGGTTCGCGATCGGGGGGATGGCCGACGGGGGTCGAGTGACAGCGGCGAGGGAAAGCGGGCGGTGACCCATGTGCGACCGGTGGAGCACTTCGGTGACGCCTACACCCTGGTGGAGTGCCGGCTGGAAACGGGCCGGACTCACCAGATCCGCATTCATCTCGCGGAAACGGGTCATCCCGTCTGCGGCGAGCGGGTCTATTCGGCGCCGCCAGGAACCGCGGCTGTGGACCGGTCCCGAGCCCCGCGGGTCGCCCTGCATGCTGCTGAGCTGGGCTTCGTGCATCCAGTCACGGGGGAACGGTCGCACTATTCGGCCCCGCTGCCCGCCGATCTGCGGCGGCTGATCGATCAGCTGGCAGCTGCTCACGGCCGCTCGGCCCCGGAGGCCGAGCGGCCGTCCGATCGATTCTGATACGATCATAGGTTGTTTTCCGCCGCTGTCCGGACCAGTCGGTTCGACAGCTTGTGGCCTTGCTGTCTGGAGGATCGCTCATGGGATTGCTGCAGGGGCTGCTCGCCTGCCTTGGTCGGATCATGATCGCGACCATTTTTCTGGTCAGCGCTGCTGGCAACAAAATCTGGAAATTCAATGAGGTGGCCGGCTACATGGCGGCCGAAGGGGTGCCTCAGCTACCGGTACTGGGCATTCCGTTGCACAAGATTCTGCTGGCGGGGGCGATTGTTTTCCTGCTGCTCGGCGGCCTCTCGGTGGCGGCTGGGTACAAGGCCCGCATCGGTGGGTTCATGCTGCTGGTCTTCCTGGGAGCGGCCACCTACTACTTCCACGACTTCTGGACGATGGAGCCGGAGAAGCGGCCGCTGGAGGTGATTCAGTTCCTCAAGAACCTGTCCCTGGCCGGCACGATGCTGTTCATCATCGCCAACGGGGCAGGGCCAGGCAGTCTTGACCGCCGCAAGCAGCGGGTGGCGGTTGGCCTCGACCGGGGCGGGCTGGCTGAGCAGATCGAGCCAGCGCCAGAAACCGGACCGATTGAGGTGGGCGACGAGGTCGATGGGTACGGCTGATGTGCACCACTTCGCAGGGGGCCGCCAACCTCAAGCAGTCGAGCTACCCGGCTAGGATTCGAACCTAGACAAAGGGAACCAAAATCCCTTGTGCTACCGTT
>CALAZQ010000306.1 GCA_937926325.1 uncultured Planctomycetaceae bacterium
TCTCAGTGTTCGCGGTGTCAGCGACGGTGGCACCTTCAGTTGCTGGAAAAACGGCTTGGGGACAGAAAACCGACCGGCAAACTGGTGGACCCCTCGCTGCTGAGATCGGCAAGGACCTCGCCGATCACTGGTGCAAATTTGAAGCCGTGGCCTGAAAACCCTGTCGCGATGCTGACCTGTGGATGATTGGGATGATGGCCAACAACAGCATGACGGTCAGGGCTCATCGTGTAGAAGCAGGCCGTGTGCCCACTGCGTTCGTGGCCCAGCAGAGGAATCGATGCTGCCGCCCAGGCTTCGACGGCCGACTGTTCAACCGGGTCGATGGCCCGATTGATCTCCCCCGGCCCGGAGAGTGGCAGGCCGCCTGAGTGCTCGGCAAGCTTTACCCCCCGCATATCAAACGCCGGCGTGGCATAGAAAAAACCCCCTGGCGTATCGGCACCGAAGCAAGGCATGTTGGTAGGGGCGTAGGCTGTCGCATCAATTGGTCGATACCAAAACAGTGATTTTCGGAGCACGGTGAGGGGCACACCGGGCAACGGCAAAAGCTCGTTCGCCCATGGGCCAGGACAAAACACAAGCCGGCCGGCCACCACCCGCTCGGAGTCGGTCACCACTTCCACGCTGGTCTTCCTGCAGGAGATCTCCCGGACGACGGTGCCATGCCGAAGCTCAGCCCCAGCTGCAGCCGCTGCTTGAAGCTGGGCCCGCACACATGCTTCAACGAACAGGCAGCCCGCGTCGGGTTCAAAGATGGTCGACCATTCAACCGGGAATCGCAGCATCGGCCAGCGGACCATCGCCTCCGTTGCTGACTGTGTTTCAACGGCAACGTCGTGATCGTTCGCCGCGGTGATCGTACCGGTCAGCACGTTGCCAGCGGCTGGCCCGGCCAGCAGAACACCCGTTCGAGCGAAAAGCTGCCGCTGCGTCTCGCTCTCCCGTTCCCGCCAAAGCTCCGCTGCCCGGCGAAGCAACGGCACATAGTCGCTGTGTTCAAAGTAGGCCGTGCGAAACAGTCGGGTCTGACCGTGAGAACTCCCCCGGCTGTGAGCGGGTGAAAACCGGTCGATCCCCAGCACGGAAACGCCACGGCGTGCCAGCGTCACCGCCGCCGCCGAACCAATCCCGCCGAGGCCGATGACGACTACGTCAAATGTCTGCATGAAGCTGTCAAGATGCCGGCGGTTGCGGACGGGGACGGGCTCATGCGGGTCCATGACCCAGGGCGATTGACTGCGGAACCGCCATTGGCCGGGCTGTCCTCAACCGAGAACACGGCACGCACCACTAGGCCCGCAGGATGCGAACCTGCGACGAGCGGATTATAAGTGGAGAAGAGCCCGAAGAATAGGTCACGGTCGCGGAGCCAACAGGCCAGGAGGGGAGGCAACTGGTTATCGACCAGAAACCTCATGCGACCTCAACGACGACATGGTTCGTCTGTTGGGCGGCATAGGCGATGGCGGCATGGCCTTCGGGGAAGAGCCAAATAGCACCTCACACGCGGGTTTTTAGCCCGCGCGACCAAAGGCCGCTCGTTGAGGAGGCTGGGGGGGCGGCGAACGCTGGCGGAGCGTCAGGGCCGTTCTCGGCCTGCGACGCCACTTTTGCCGCCTGCAGAGCCGGACCACCCACACACATCTTCTGCCTGGCCCCCCGGCCAGTAAGTCGAGGTGACTTTTTGGGCTCTCGATCTTTGTCCTCGGGCAGCGCTGCGCCGGCAAAAGCTCAGGCCGTTGGCAGCCGCTGTCGCGTTTCGACGATCCGTTTGGCGACGGTAGCCGCCTCGTCACGGTCGAAGACGGGTTCGATCATCGAGCCGGGAAACAATCGGCAGAAGTGGGTCACGGTTGCCAGATCAGCTGCCTCCACCACCGAAAAGCCGCTGAAGTCGTTTCGATAATAGGTCGTCACGTGATTCACACCGAGTGATTCGCCAAGAGCGTCCACCTGCGACCAATCGAGCCGAGCAATCGTTTCGAG
>CALAZQ010000307.1 GCA_937926325.1 uncultured Planctomycetaceae bacterium
ACCGGCCCGTCGGTTGCTTCCCGGCCGGGGTCGGGCAGCCGCCCGTGGCTGCCGCGGACGATGCTGGCGTCGAGGCCGATCACATCCATCAGGTAGCGAAACCCGAGCAGCTTGCGGGCCAGCCGGCCTGCGACCTTCAGCTTCGGAAACCGCAGGGCCGGGTCGAGGAACAGCTCGACCGGGTCATAACCCGGCTTGCGGTGGATATCGACCGTGCGGGCGTAGTCAGGGGCGAGGGCATCGTCGTGCCAAAAATAATAGGTGAACCAGCTCTGCCGGTCGGCGACCGCCACGAGGTCCCCGGCCCGTGCATGGTCGATGCCGATCCTGGCTTGGGCCTCGCGATCGAGCACCTGCTCGATGCCATCGCAGCGGCGGAGCAGGTCGGCCACCGGCTGGATGTCTGCGGGACGGTCAACATAGATGTGGGCGAGTTGGTGATCCGCGACGGCAAAGGCCCGTGAGGCCCCGCAGTCGAGGGTTTCCCAGCCTGCGATCTCTTTCCGAACCGTGAGATAGCCCTGTTCTCGCAGCAGCCGGTTGATGTGGATCGGCCGGTCGACCGGGGTGATGCCGTACTCCGAGAGCACCACCACCTCGGCCCCCTGGGCTCGGGCCGCGGCGATCAGTTTGCCCGCCTCGGCATCGACTGCCCGGATGTCGGCTCGGCAGCGGGGGTCGTCGGGGCCGAGCCGCTGCAGGTTGTAGTCGAGATGCGGCAGGTAGACGAGCGTGAGCGATGGGCGATGGCGATTGATCACCAGGGCCGAAGCGTCAGCGATCCAAGCCGAGCTTTCAATGCCGGCTCCCGGCCCCCAGAACTTGAGCAGCGGAAAGACCCCCAGCCGCTCCTGCAGTTCATCTTTGAGCCCGGCCGGATGGCTGTAAGAGTCGAACAGCTTCCGGCCGTCGGCGGGATAGGAGGGCCGCGGGGTCACCGAGAAGTTCACGTCGGCGTACATGTTGTACCACCAGAACATCTTGGCGACGGTGTAAGTCGGATCTTGCTTGCGGGCGATGTCATAGATGCGACTACCCTGCACCAGCCGGTTCGACTGCCGCCAGAACATGACCTCGGCCAGATCGCGGAAATACCAGCCGTTGCCGACGATGCCGTGATCCCGCGGCAGCAGGCCGGTTAACAGGGTGGCCTGAGCCGAGCAGGTCACCGCCGGCAGCACGGTGCCCAGCGGCCGAGCAAAGCCGTCAGCCGCCACGGCAGAAATGTTTGGCGTATCGGGGCCGAGCATGCCCGGCGTCAGGCCGACAACGTTGATGACGACAAGTGGACGGAGTGTTTTCATCCCTCGAGACTACCAGCCGTACCCCGAAGACTTCCGCTCCAGGCTTCTGGTCGGACAGCAGTCGCGTTCTCCGTGCCTCTGTGTCTCCGTGTGATCATTTGCTGAAGCTGGTCGGTCGTCGGCACAGGGTGTCCAGTCGCTTCCGCTCCTGGCTTCCAATGGTGGGGCCTGAGTTGGAAGCCGCCCGGCGGGAGCCGGCGGACCGGTAGTGGGCGTTGATGCGAGCTCATGGGTTCCGCGAGTCCAGTCGCTTCCGCTCCTG
>CALAZQ010000308.1 GCA_937926325.1 uncultured Planctomycetaceae bacterium
GTCTTCGGCGTCCGTCCCACCACCCTGCGGGCGCTGGCCTTTGACCTGGCTGCCGCTGAACTGACAGCTGCCGGACTCGCCGTTGCCTCACAACGGGCAAGGCTCGTGCTGCTGGAAACCGTGCTTCGCCGGGCAGCCACTGAGGGAGCTTTGCAGGCGTTCACCGCCATTCCTTCATCGCGGCGGCTCGCTGAGCGGATGCTGCCAAGCCTGTCGGCCATTCGGATGGCCGGCCTCGACGCCGAGGCAGTCCGCCGCCGCCAACCATTCGGAGCAACCCCCAAAGGTCAGGACATCGCGACCCTCCTCGACCGCTACACGGCAGCGCTGGCAGAGGAAAAGCTGGTCGATGCCGCTGCTGTTGTCCGGACGGCCATCCGCGCAGCTGAGCAACACCGACTGCCGGAGGGCTTTGAGCGGCTGCTGCTGCCCGCCGACACTGATCTGAAACCACTCGATCGGCTGCTGCTCGATGGTCTCGGCAGCCGACTCATTCAGCTTCCAATCGATGCTCCACCGACCGATCAGGCCAGCCTCACCAGCAGCCGCACGCCCTCGTTTTTTCGCGGCATCGGTGCCGTCAATGAAATCCGGGGTGTCTTCCGCCGCTGCCTGGCACACGGCATTCGGCTTGACGAGGTTGAGCTGCTGCACAGCGACTCAAGCTCCTATCCCCTGCTCGTCCACGAGGTGCTTGCGGTCGCTGCCTCGAGCGTTGGCCACTCAGCTGCTGCCGATGACCTCCCTGTCACGTTCGCCGAAGGCCTGCCGATCCGGGAGTCGCGGCCGGCGCGGGCCCTGGCAGGCTGGCTTGCTTGGCGGGCGGCTGGCCATCCACCCTGGCAGCTGGTGCAGCTGCTGCGGGATGGGCTGCTTGCCTGGCGGACGCTTGCCAAACAGCCAGCTCCAATAAACTTTGAACAAAGCCTGCCGCCGCACGACGCGGCGACGGGCAACCCCGAAAACCCTCGGCGTTTTCAGGGGTTGCCCAAGTGGAAAAAGGCCATGGATGGCTTTTTCCACGATCAACCAGTAACTCAAGCCGGCCTGGTTCGGGAACTGCGGCAGCTAAGGCTCGGCTTTCGCGTGGCGGAGGCGGCCAGCCGCGTGCGGGACGTTCTTCGCGAGGTCGAACGTGCCGAGCTGGCAACATTCGTGGCCCATCATCGCGATGCCGATGATGAACCTGAGGTCGACGAGGCACTGGCACGACGGCGACGCGAGGAACGGCTCGCACGACTGCAGGTGCTTGCCGAGCTGGCGACGCGGCTGGCTGACTGTGAACTTTCGCTTGCGCTGACGGCCGGTGAGGTACTGGCCCGGGCCCGGGTGTTCCTCGAGACGCTAGCGGTCTCCAGCGGGCAGTTTGACAACAATGCCAAGAACCGACTGGTGGCAGAGATCTCGGAGATGGAACACTGGGTCGGCCGACACCCGGGCGCGACCGCTGGCGAGATGCTCGACTGGCTGGCCAGCCTCACCAACGAGCTGGTGGTCATGGGCAGCGGCCCCCGCCCCGGTTGCCTGCATGTCGCACCGCTCTCCAGTGGCGGGCACACGGGACGGCCCGTCAGCTTTCTGGTCGGCCTCGATGAAGGCCGGCTACCGGGACCGGCAGTCACCGACCCGGTCCTGCCCGACGCTGACCGTGAAGCGATTTCAGCCGATCTCGAGCGGTCGTCACAGATTTCTGAACGAGTGCGTGAACAATTCATGCAGCTTCTCGGTCGGCTGCGAGGTGAGGTCGTGCTTTCGTACGCCTGCACCGATCTATCCGAGCAGGCGGAGGCCTTTCCCAGCCCGCTGCTCCTTGAGGTTTTTCGCCAGGCGACGGGCTGCCCAGCGGCGACGATGAACGAGTTTCTGGCGACGCTCGACGATGAAACAGAATCGTTCGTCCCCCGGCGGGCCGAAGAGTCACTTCATCCATCAGAGTGGTGGCTGACCCGCCTTGGGGCCGATCCGTCGCTTGCAGCCGTCGAGCAAGCGGCCCGGCATCACTCCGACGCTCTGGCCCGAGGGTTTGCGGCCGAAGAGGCCCGGCGGTCCGCTGCCTTCACGCCGTTCGACGGCAGTGTCGTCGCGGCCGGCCCCGACCTTGATCCAGGCAACCCTCGGGGCCGGGTGGCATCCGCCCACAGCCTCGAGGCACTCGGAACCTGCCCCCGACGGTTTTTCTTCAAGTACGGCCTGGGGGTGAAGCCGCTTGAACAGCTCGAGCCGGAGGCTGACCGGTGGCTCGATCCACTCGACCATGGCAGCGTGATGCATGCGGTGCTGGAACGGTTCATGCAGCAGTTTGTGCAGCCGGTACCGGGTCGCCCTGCGGCTACGGCCCCAGCGCCGAGCTTTGCCGAGCATCGCGATGAACTGCTGGCGATTCTCGATGACATCTTGGACTCCAAGCGAGCCGAAAAACCGACGGACGATCAGGTTGCCTTCGAGGCCCGCCGGCGGGAACTGGCCGAGGCTGCCCTGACATTTCTGCGGAGCGAAGAGGAATATTGCCGGACCACCGGGTCACGCCCGGTCGCCCTCGAGGCGGCAATCGGAATCACCGGCGAGGCGGCAGAAGGCCCCTTCACGACCAGCCAGCCGGCAACCCTCACCCTTGCCAGCGGCCGCTGCATCCGCCTTCGAGGCATCGTCGATCGCATCGACATTGATGGCCGGGCCGATGCTGACCATGCCTACACCATCATCGACTACAAGAGTGGTAGTTCCGCCCGCTTCAAAAAGGGGGGTAATGACCCGCTCAAGCTTTTCGATCAGGGCCGTCGGCTGCAGCATGGTCTCTATACGCTGATGGTGCGACATGTTGCCCGACGTGCTCTGGCCGAGACCAGCGAGGTCACCCGCTTTGCCTATGTCTTTCCAGGTGCCGTCACTCGCGGTGAGCGGGTGGAATGGGACGCTGACCAGCTAGGCTTGGTTGACCAACTGGTTGACCGGCTCTGCAGCATTGCCGCCGCTGGTGCTTTCTTGCCCACTGCCGACAAGAGTGACTGCACGTTCTGTGACTTCTCCGATGTCTGCGGCGATGCCGAAGCCACCGCGCAGGCTTCCCAGAGAAAGCTTGCCGCCAACCCTGAATTGACCGAGCTGTTCTCAGAGGTTTGGGCCACCCGTCGGCCGAGTCGCTCCGGCACGGTGCTCCACCGTGATCCTCCGCCGCTTGCGGTCACCGCCCTCCAGACCCCCGGCCCCCTCGATGATGCCGCGGCCCGGGCGGCGATCCGGACCGAGCTTGATACCAGCATGATTGTCGAGGCCTCGGCCGGCACCGGCAAAACCACCTGCATGGTCGATCGGCTGGTGTCACTCGTGCAGACGGGAACCGCCACGGTCAGCCAGCTTGTTGCCATTACCTTCACCAAGAAGTCGGCCGCCGAGCTGGCCCGCCGGTTCCGTGAACGGCTGGAGCGTGGGGTCGCCGATCGCAGCCTGCCGCCTCCGGAAAGGGAACGGCTGACCAAGGCCCTCGCCCAGATCGACGCGGCCGTGATCGGCACGGTCCACGCCTTCTGCGGCCGGCTGCTGCGGGAGCGACCGATCGAAGCGGGGCTCGACCCAGCCCTCGAGATGCTCGATCCGGGAGGCGAAGAACTGCTGCGGGAGCGGGCCTGGCGGCAGTTTGGCGAGTTGGTCGCCCAGGATGCCACGTTGGCAGCCCATCGGCAGACCCTTGAGGCAGCAGGTGTCGAGCTTCGCGACCTCCGCTCAGCCTTTGCCACCTTCGTCGCCCAGGGGGACGTCCGGCAGTGGCCGCATGAGGCGGTCGCACCACCTGATGTGGGGCCGCTCCTTTCGCGGGCCTGTGAGGAGATAGCAGTCGAGCTCGACCGAGCAGCCGTACCCTGGCAGCAACGAGGCAGTGATGCCCTGATGGACAAGCTCGAAGGAATCCTGCGGGCTTATCGGCATCGGCATGATGACACGTCCGTCAGCCTGCTCCGGGTGGCTGAGGCGTTTGAGGGGGCCTGCCCGAAGCTGACCCAGTCGCTCTGGCTGCCGGACAGGAAACGCGACCAACAAAAGGCCAACAAAGAGCGGCTGGAGGAGTGGTGGGACAGGCTGGTGACAGCCTTTGCCGAGCCGCTCCGGCAGTGGCGGGCCTACCGCTATCACCATGTGATTCCGCTGCTGGAGGCGGCCCGCGATCACTATGAACAGCTCCGGCTTGCGGAGGGCCGGCTATCGTTTCAGGACCTCCTTTGCCGAGCAGCAGCTCTCTTGCGGGACCGACCAGATATTCGCTGTGACTTTGCCGACCGTCACCGCTTTTTGCTGGTCGACGAATTTCAAGATACCGATCCAATCCAGGCAGAGTTGCTGTTGTTGCTTACTGCTGCTGACCCCAAGGCGACCGACTGGCGGACGACAACGATCAAACCAGGCAGCCTCTTCGTGGTTGGTGACCCGAAGCAGTCGATCTACCGATTTCGTCGGGCTGACATCGGCACCTTTGAATTTGTCCGCGACCGGATTGAAGCCTCCGGTGGTAAACGGTTGTCGCTGACGACGAACTTTCGCACCACGGCCGAACTGGTCGAGTGGGTCAACGACATGTTTCCCCAGCCGTTTGCCAGCCATGCCGACCAGTCGGCAGACGCCGCCTATGGGCCAGGCTTTACCGCCAGCCATGTCGGCCGGGCCGACGCCACGAATGGAGTGCTGGTCGGTCTGCGGCAGCTGCGGCTGAAGTCGGCCGGCCCGTCGGTGGAAGCCGAGGCGGTGGCCCGGTTCATCCGCCGGGCGATCGACCAGGGCCTGACCGTGCCGCGGTCGCAATCTGAGATCGACCGCGGTGTCGGCCCTGCCTGCCGTCCCGAAGATTTTCTGATCGTCACCTGGGATACCGGCGAACTGGCAACATTTGCCCGGGCCATGAACGCGGTTGGCCTGCCCTGCGACGTGACCGGCCAGAAGGGAGCCGACGCGGCTGAGGATCTCGCCATGCTGCAGCTGGTGCTACGAGTGGTGGCCGATCCAGATGACACGGTGGCGGCGCTGGGGGTGCTCCGCGGGCCCGTCTTTGGTTTTCCGGACACTGATTTACGGGCGTTCCACAAAGCGGGCGGCACGATCAACGGCCGACTCGCAGTACCCGAAAGCCTGCCCGATGCCGACCTGCGGCAGCGGCTGGCCGCGGCGGGTGACGCCTTCAAACGCTGGCGGCGACTGGCGGCCTCCTTGCCGCTGGCGGCCGCGATCGAGCGGATTGCTGATGATGCCGGGCTCTTTCTCATCGCCTCCGCGGCTGGCGGCCGGGCCGGGCGGCGGGGTCGGGCAGCGGCCGGCGTGCTGGCAACGCTGATCGAACGGATCCGAGCTGAGCGGTCGCTGGTCACGAGTGTGCCCGATGCAATCGATCGCATCGACGACCTGTTGGCCAAGACCTTTCCCAAGCGAGACTTTGACAGCCTGCCGCTCGACGCAGCCGTCGGGGGGGCGGTGCGGGTCATGAACCTGCACAAAGTGAAGGGGCTCGAGGCCCCGGTTGTCTTTCTCTGTGATCGGGACGGCCCACAGCAAAGCCGTGATCGTGGTGCCAGCTGCCACATTGCCCGGGCTGGCAATGAGCCTGTTGGCTCCTTTGCGGTCAAGCGACCCCGCAACAGTTTTGGGACCAGCTTCACCACGCTGGCGGCACCGCTCGACTGGCACGAACAGGAGGCAACTGAGCAGCGGTACCTGGAGGCTGAGTACCTGCGGCTGAACTATGTCGCTGGCACCCGCCCCGGCGCCTGCCTGGTCGTCTCGGTCTACGAAGATTCAAAAGGAAGCCTGACGGGCGGCTGGCATGAACTGGCCCCAGGCATCACGGCGGTCGCTGACCTGCCGGAATTAGAGGAACCCACCGCCGCCGAGCCCGTCGCCGCGGAACTGCTCGCGACCGACGAGGTGGCGGCGGCCCAGGCTGAACTGCAGACGCGGTTGGCCGTGCTCCGGCGGGCAAGTTATGGCACCGTCACTCCCCGTGACTTTCTCACCGAGCCGGCAGAACGCATCCGCCACACCGGTCGTGGACTGGGACAAGACTGGGGGACGGTCATTCACCGGCTGCTGGAACTCGCGGTGACGGCTGCCCGGTCGTCCCAGCCCTTGCTTGATCTTGAGGCCGCGGCCGCCAGTGCGATTGCTGAAACCGATCTGCTGCAAAGCGGCCATGAACAGCAGCTGCTCATCACGCGGGCAGTCGAGCTGGTACAGGAGGTGATGCAGCACCCGGTCTGGCGGCGGATCGTCGCGGGCGTGCAGTGCCATGTTGAAATGCCGTTCACCATTTCTGTGCCCGCGGCCGAGATAAACGCTGAGGTGGAAGTGGACTATGGCCCCGTGCCAGAGACGCTCGATGCCACGAAAGCAGCCGGGGTTGGAACCGCTCCTGCGCAGGCAGCCACAACAGTGGTCACCAAAAAGCCGCCGGTGCTGATCCGCGGCCAGATTGATCTGGTCTATCAGGACCCCGATACCGCACCAAACGCTGGGATGACCGACTGGCTGGTCCTCGACTGGAAGACAACCTCAGTCGCCGACTCAGAAATTGGCAAACTGGAGGATCACTACCGGCCCCAACTGCGACTCTATGCCCGCTGCTGGGCGGCCTGGCTCGCGCAGGAGTAGAACCATTTCCAACACATTCGGTCTTGCCTGCGGTTGAGCCACCCCGACACGAACACCATGACCAGCTTCATTCACACCGCCGACTGGCAGCTTGGCAAGCCGTTCTCCCGCATCGCAGATCCCGACCGCCAGGCCAACCTGCGGCGACAGCGGCTTGAGTCACTCGATCGCATCGGTGACATCGCTCGCCAACAGCAGGCCAGCTTCGTCGTGGTGGCAGGTGATGTCTTTGACAGCCACCGCCCGCCTGACCGGCTGGTCTCACTGGCACTTGAGCGAATCGGCCGGCTCGGGCTCCCCGTCTACATTATCCCCGGCAACCATGACTACGGTGGCCCCGGCAGTCTCTGGGAGTCGGAACATTTTCAGCGGGAGAACCGTGAGCTGGCCCCGAATCTCACCGTCCTGCTGGCAGCCGAGCCGGTCGACCGGGACGACGCGATCCTGCTGCCCTGCCCGCTGCTGCGGCGGCAGCAGCTGACCGATCCAACTGAGTGGATTCGCCAGTTCGACTTCACCGGCTGCGACGACCGGCCACGGATCGTGCTCGCCCACGGCAGCACCGTCAACTTCCAGGGGGAGGCTGACGAAGAGGATGAGCCGACGCAGCCCAACTTCATCGCCCTCGACCGGCTGACTGAGCAGCTCGACGCGATCGACTACATCGCGCTGGGTGACTGGCACGGCTTCGTGCAGGCGGATGAAAAAGCCTGGTACGCCGGAAGTCACGAGACCGACCGCTTTCCGCGGCCGGGCCAGCTGCCGGGGCAGGTGGCTTGCGTCCGGGTCAGCCGGGGTCAACTGCCCCAGGTCGAGCCGGTGCCGACCGGTGCGATCCGCTGGTTTGAGCATGCCGAAACCTTTGTCGCTGCCGATGGCCCGCAGCGGCTTGATGAGACGCTCCGGCAGCTGACCGACAAGCTGGGCGTCGGCAACGCTGTCGCCAAGCTCAGGCTTGATGGGCACCTCGGCCTCGAGGATCACCAGGCCCTCACCACGATTCTCGACACCTGGGCCGCTCGGCTGGCCCATCTCCGCATCGAGCAGCAGGTGGCGGTCCAGCCGACCGCAGCAGAGCTCGATGCCCTGACGAGGCGGGCTGAGGACCCCTTGATTGCTGGTGTCGCTGAGATGCTGGTGGCCGAGATGCAGGCCGGTGGTGACACGGGCGAGGTCGCCGCCATCGCGCTGGCCATGCTGCACCAGGAAGTCAGCCAGCCGGAGGCCCGCCCATGAAAATCCAGAAGGTCACGCTGCGGAACTACCGCCGGCATGAACAGCTTGAAGTCAGCTTTGCTGCCGACCGGACGCTGATCCACGGTCCCAACGAGATCGGCAAGAGCAGCCTGATCGAAGCGATTCACCGCTGTCTCTTCTATCGACACAAGTCGAGAGCCGCCGGGCTGCTGGAGCGGATGCAGCCCCGGACCGGCGGCGATCCAGAAGTGACGATCGAGTTTGCAACCGGCGGCGTGCAGTACACCCTGCAGAAAAAGTTTCGGGGGCCGACCGGCTCCCGGGCGGTGCTGATAACCGCAGATGACAGGCGGCTGGAAGGAGATGCCGCCGAAGAAGCCCTGCTGAAGCTGTTGCAAGTCGATGAGGTGCGGGGCCAACAGGAAGAGGCCTTTAATGCCCAGTGGGCTCACCTCTGGGTCTGGCAGGGCTCGGCCCAGGATGAGCCTGCTCGCAAAACCAGCGGCGGCACGGTCCAGCAGCTTCGCCACCAGCTGCAGCAGCAGGAGGGGCTGGGGGTGTTGGCCTCAAGCCGTGATGATGCCGTCAAAGCTGCGTTTCTGAAACGCGCCGAGGCTATCTTCGGACAGGGAGCCAAGCCCAAGAAGAAGTCACGGCTGGGGCAGGCAGAGGAACAGCTAGCAGCCGCGGTAGAAAAAACAAACGCCGCTACCGAGCAGTTCCAGGCGAGTCTCGAAGCCACCGATCGACTCGTCAGGGCTGAGGAGCTGATTGCAACGAGCACCAAGACGCAGGCCGAGGCTGCGGCAGCACTGGTGCCGATCCAGCAGCAATTGGCTGCGGCTGAACGGCTGGCCGGTGAACAGTCCGATCAACAGAAGCTGGTCGATCACGCAGCTGAACAGCTGGAAGCCCTCCAGCAAAGTGACACTGTCATCAGGCAACTGGCAGGAGAGCTGACCGATCTTGCCCGGCGGATCGAGCCTGCAGAAGCGCAGCTTGCCCAGCTGAAAAAGCAGCAGGCCGAGCGGGCGACGAAGGCCGAAACTGCTGCTGCTGCCCTCGAGGCCTCACGGCAGGAAATCAGCCGGGTGCAGGATCGCCGGGACCTCTTTCGTGAACAACAGGCATTGATCCAGGCTGGCCAGCAGGCGGGTGAACTGGCTGAACTGATCAGTCGGATCAGTGCAGCCGAGACGGCAATCGATTCCCTCACGCGGGCGGTCGATAACCTCCCTCCGATTGACAACGATGCCATTCAGGAACTGGCCAAACTCGAAGAGCAGCTGCGACTGGCCCGGGCGAAGGTTGAGCTGACGGCGACGGGCATTGAACTGCTGGCCGCGGAGCATGAGCTGCGGCTGAACGGACAGCCGCTGGCCCTCCACGACCGCCGGACCATCACCGAGGTCGCCACCATCACAATCGATGGACAGACCGAACTGGTGATTACACCGGGGGGTGGAGCCTCGCTCGCAGCAGCCCGGGAAGAGGCCGCGGTGGCCGAGCAGCGGCTTCGGGAGCGGCTGGCGGCCTTGGGGGTGACCGATCTCAAGACAGCTACCGACCGGCTGGCCCAGCGACAGCGGCTCACCCTGCAAGTCGATCAGCACGAACTTGCCATCAGTACTCTGCTCGGCGGTGAAACGCGGGAAGGGCTGGCCGACCGTGAGCGAACCAGCCGCCAGCGGGTCGCCGAGGCAGAGCAGCGGGTCGCCGCTCTACGGCACCGCGAGGACAGCGGCCTCGCCACGGTTGTGCTGCCCGAGGCACCTGCCGAACTTGAGCAGGCAGCTGCTGCAGTCGAGGCTGAATATGAACAGCTGCAGCTGACAGTCCGTGCGCAGCTCGAAGCCGCAGAGGCGGCCCGCCAGGCCCAGACCAGTGCGGAACAGGATGTGCTGCAAGCAGAGCAGGCTGTGTTCGCCGATCGCACCACGCTGGAGACGCTACGCCGTCGCCACGAAACATTGGAAGGGCATCATGGTGATGAGGCGACACGGGCTCAGGCCCTGCTCGCCGCCCGGGCCGAGCAGCAGGCTGCCCAGGTTGCCGTCGCCGCGACTGCCGCACAGCTCGACCAGCTCGACTGCCCACGGCTGGAGGCTGACCGTTCCCGCTTCGAACGGGTCGCTGGCCAGGCAGCCCAGACGATTCAGGACGCCCGGGAATCCCGTGCTGCCGCCCAGGCAGTGCTGACACAGGCCGGATCGGTCGATCTCCATGAGGCCCAGGCGTCTGCCCAGGCTGCGCAGGCAGCGGCTCAGCGGGAATGCGAAGCTGCCCGACGGGAGGCTGCTGCCATTGCCCGACTGCGGGACTGCTTCACGGCAATCAGCCGAGAACGGGCCGATCAGGTCGTCGCCCCCTTGCGGGCCAAAGCCGAAGATTACCTGACGGCCATGTTCGGCAAGGGCACAAAGGTCGCACTCAGTTTTGATGACCAGCAGGGGTTCTTCGATCTCCAGGTGATGCGACCAGATGCCGGTGGGCACAGCTTTTCGTTTACCGAACTGAGCGGCGGGACCCGCGAGCAGGTTGCCGCCGGGCTGCGGCTGGCGATGGCTGAAATTCTCGCCGCCCGCTACGGTGGTAGCCTACCGGTCGTCTTTGATGACGCCTTCACCAACAGCGACCCGCAGCGAATTGGCAGGCTGCAACGGATGCTCGACCTAGCCGCCAGCCGCGGCCTGCAGGTGATCGTGCTCTCCTGCGGACCGGCCGCCTATCGGATGTTCGGTGCCACCGAGATCGACCTGGTGAATCTGCTT
>CALAZQ010000309.1 GCA_937926325.1 uncultured Planctomycetaceae bacterium
TGCTCGCTCGTCAACCTTGCGGCAACAGGAAGCCGGGAGCGGAAGCGACCGGACAAGCAGCACGCTGGACGCCGCACCAACCGGCAACCTCTGTCCGCCGGCTTCCGCCTGGCGGCTTCCAAATCGAAGCCTCCCCGCAACAGGAAGCCGGGAGCGGAAGCGACCGGACAAGCAGCACACAAAACGCCACCGAGCAGGATGCGAGGGCTGCCCTCGCGCCGGCGAAACCCTCCGGGCTTTCGGCGGCTTACGGGTTGGCACCGGCAAAGCCGGTGACCAACCCATGAGCACACAAAACGCCACCGAGCAGGATGCGAGGCAATGCGGAAGGCCACGAACCTCTGGCTTCGTGGCCTGAAGCCAAGCCTGCCGGGGCCATGGATGGCCCGGCAGGCGTAAAGTCAGTCCAGCCAGTCACCCGCCGCGAGTCGCTCGGGAGTGTAGACCTCGGTCACATAGCTGATGTCCTTGGAAATCAGCGACTCAACTTCCAGCTTGAAGCCGTTGGAGAGCATCCGCTGAATCTCCTTCTGCCAGGCCTTCTTGGCGGCAAACCAGGGGTAGGCAGCAATCTGCTTGGCCCGCTTGATGTCGGAGTCGGTCAGGGCAATCTGCACGCTCGGTGACAGGCTGCACTTTTCATAGTCCTGCGACCGCAGCCCCAGAAAGCGGGCCTCCGGAATCGCCATCCGCTTTGACTCATAGGCGAGGTTGATCGAGCCCTGCTTGAGGACCGAGTAGATGTAGTACCCCCACGGGTCGTTGTCGAGTAGGCAGTAGACCGGCAGGTTCAGCTCATGATGGAGCCGATAGAGCATCCGCCGCACGCCCCGCGGCGGCTGGCCGCCACCATGCGTGAGGAGGCAGCCATGCGTCCGCCAGAACTTGTCCTCGTTGAACCGCCGCCAGACCGTGTCTTTTTCGACATGCAGAATGAAGCTGGCGTCACACTTCTTGAATTGGATCACCTCCGCCTCAACGATCGACGGGATGCTGTAGCCCCCCGAGCCCATTCGCGAGCAGTCGATCTCGTCACCCGAATCGATCAGCGTGATCGGCCCCACCATGCCGCCCCGGTTGCTGGCATAGACGTGCAGCTCTTCCCGCAGGCTCTCGAGAGTCACCTCAAGGTCTTCGATGATCGGGTCGCACTCGTCCTGGGTGCCGAAGGTCTCCTCGCGAGTGCCCTCGATCGTGTGCTTGAGCAGATAGAACAGACCTCGAATGCTGGTGGTCTTCTGCTGGTCGATCAGCGACTTGCAGCCGGTGGCCACGAGCAGGGTCTGCATGTAGCTCTTCGCCTGCGACAGATTGAACAGCTGCCGGCGATTCTTCTGCCCGCCCATCTCGATGATTTTCCGAGACTTATTGAACCGGACGTTTGAAAGGCTCCGGGTCGGAATATCGAGGTGCGGATCCCGCCGCTTTTCGGCGGCAACTGCCACCTCGTTGGCCAGATCAACGATGAGCTTGCGGGTCTTGCGATCGACCGGTGGCAGGGTAGCCGTGCCACCGGTTGCAGCGGCCTTGCGGGATGCTTTTTTCGCCATGGCTTTCACAGCAGCGGACGGGGTGGGTGAGGAAACCGGCGGCTTGTGTCAGGTCCCGGCTTGCGTCGGCGGCACACCCCGGGACTTGCCGGCGAGATGAAAGGCGGTCAGCAGGTCATACGCGGTGACTTCACAGAGCAGCCGGGTCACCTTCTCGTAGGCCTCGGGGTCGAGCAACGGCTCAACCTCCTTCATCAGCTCGACGACCCGCTTTTCCTGGGCCTCCAGCTCCTGCCGGTCAACCCGCCGGTCGGCCAGAGCCTCATGAAACGAGTCGAGCTTGCGGGCATACTCGGTCAACAGCTGCGAATCGGTCGCGGCATCGAACCATGGGCGGTAGACAGGCTGACTCATTGGCAAGGCCCCGAGCAGGATAGCGAGAGGGTGGCTGACGGGATTCGAACCCGCGACCTTCGGTACCACAAACCGACGCTCTAACCGACTGAGCTACAACCACCGCATCGTCCCGAAGTTTAGCAGACGTTCGGCCGAAAACAGCAGTGCCCTCGGCCGCCACCACGGACAGCGGCCGGTGACCGCAAAAACTGGCATTTCCCCGTGTCCCGACAGTCGGTTCAATTTCCGGTCAGTCCCCTCCGCTTCGGGTGCCCCCGGGTCCGGTACGATCATGGCTTCCTTCCCCCTCGTCACCACGACTGCCTGCGACGGCAACCGCAGTTGCATCGCCGACGTGGCACTGCTTGCTGGGAAGATTCCCCTGTTCCCGGTTGACCGGCACTGCAACCTGGCCGAGCTGGCTGCGGCCCGGTCAGCCTGCCCCCACCGTATCGGCTGGGCCGCCATCTTCCTCAAGGCCTACGGGAAGGTCGTCCGGCAGACCCCTGCCCTCCGCAGTTGGTTCCTGCCCGGGTTCCGACCGCGGCTGGCAACAACCGAGCAGAATGTCGCCACGCTCGCCATCAACCGGCTCGAGGAGGGCGTCGAGCGGCTCTGTTGGGCCCGGCTGGACCGGCCAGACGAGCGACCGCTCGCCGACCTCCAGCAGTTCATCGACGACTGCGGCCAGAAGCCCCTCGCCGAGATGTTCAAGCGGCAGCTGGAGCTGGAAATGCTGCCCGGCTGGCTGCGGCGAACCGTGCTCCGCTGGAACCTGCGGTCTGCCTCGGCGAAACGGGCGGCCAGGCTGGGCACCTTCAGTCTTTCAACGCTTGCCGGCCTCGGGGCTACCAACCGCTTCCACCCCACGCTCTGCACGTCGAGCCTCACCTACGGACCGCTCGAACCGGACGGCCGCTGCCGGGTAACGCTGATTGCCGACCACCGGGTGGTTGACGGCGCACTGGTGGCCCGCAGCCTGATTCGGCTGGAAGAATTGCTGCGGCAGGAGCTGGTCAGTGAGCTTCGCCAGCTGGCGGCTCCGGCGGCAGATGGGCTTCCTTCAGCCGCCGCCTGATCTCGGCCAGCCGCTCGCCCAGGTCGCGTTCCAGCCCGCGGCTGGTCGGCTCGTAATAGTGCCGCTCGACCCCCAGATAATCTTGCTTGGCGATTGCATCGGGAGCATCGTGGGCATAGGCATAGCCTTGGCCGTGGCCCAGCCGCTTCGCGCCGGCGTAGTGCTTGTCCTGCAGGTGCCTCGGCACCGGCAGGGTCGCCTTCTCACGGACATCGTGGCGGGCCGCCGCGATGGCCGTGGTGCAGGCATTGCTCTTGGGGGCCAGGCTGAGATAGGTGACGGCCTGTGCGAGGGCCAGCTGACACTCCGGCAGACCGACAAACTCGGTCGCCTGCATGGCAGCGACGGCGATCAGCAGTGACCGCGGGTCGGCGTTGCCAATGTCTTCACTGGCCAGAATCACCAGCCGGCGAGCCAGGAACCGCACATCCTCGCCCCCCTCCAGCATCCGGGCGAGCCAATACAGCCCGGCATCGGCGTCGCTGCCGCGGATGCTCTTGATGAGAGCACTGGCACAGTCGTAGTGGGTGTCGCCGGCGTCGTAGACAACCGCCTTCCGCTGCACACTCTCACGGGCCAGTTCCAGCGTGAAGGCCAGCGGCCGCTCCGCTGACGACAGCACTCCTACCTCCAGTCCACCGAGAGCCCGCCGGGCATCACCGTCGGCGGTCTCCACCAGAAATTCCATCGCATCAGCCTCGAGCGTAATCTGTTGGCCTCCAAAACCGTGGGCCTTGTCGGCCAGTGCCCGGCAAAGAATCTCGGCGATGTCCGCGGGGTCGAGGGCCTCCAGTTCAAAGATCCGGCTGCGGCTCACGAGGGCCGGCGTGAGGGCGAAGAAGGGGTTCTGGGTGGTCGCCCCAATCAGGGCGAGCACGCCACTTTCAACATCGGGCAGCAGCACATCCTGCTGGGCCTTGTTGAAGCGGTGGATCTCGTCGATGAACAGACAGGTGCGGACGGCATCGTCCTCCAGCCGGTGGCGGGCCGCCTCGATCACCTCGCGGAGTTCCTTCACGCCCGAGGCGGTCGCCGAAAGTTCGACGAATCGGCGGCGGGTTTCGGTGGCGATGATTTCAGCCAGCGTCGTCTTGCCGACCCCGGGCGGACCGTAGAGGATCACCGAGCCGAGCCGGTCGGCCTCGATCAGCCGTCGCAGCAGCTTGCCCGGGCCGATGATCTCTCGCTGTCCGACATAGTCGGCCAGCCGCCGCGGTCGCATGCGGGCGGCCAGCGGAGCGGCCCGCTCGATATTGGCCAGTCGCGAGGCGGTGAAAAGATCTGCCATCCTGCCGGCCGTTTCCGCGTGTTCCTGCAACTAAAAGCCCTGCCCGTGGGCTTCGACATTTCCTGATTTTACCCGGCCGTGCCGCCGAGCGTGGCTACCATACCCGCAGGAGGTGTGCATGGGATTTCGGACAATGCGGCAGTGCGTCGAAACGCTCCGGCAAGAGGGCTTGCTGGTGGCGGTTGATCACCCGGTCGATCCCCACCTGGAAATCGCCGAAATTCAGCGGCGGCTGTTCCGGGCGGGCGGCCCGGCGGTGCTGTTTACGAAGCCCCAGGGCTGTAGCACACCCGTGCTGGTCAACCTCTACGGCACCCAGCAGCGGGTCGAACGGATTTTCGCCGACACCTTCGAACGGGTCCGCCGGCTGGTCGAGCTGAAGATCGACCCGACCGCCGCCCTCCAGAAGCCCTGGCGATACTGGCGGAGCCCGGTCGATGCCCTTGCCATGCTGCCCCGGTCGGTTCGCCGGGGCGGGGTGATGCACCGCGAGGTGCCGCTCTCGAGCCTGCCCGGCGTGACCGGCTGGCCCGGCGACGGCGGCCCCTTCATCACCCTGCCGGCGGTCTACACCGAACATCCCGACCGGCCGTCACTCAAGCAGTCGAACCTGGGCATGTACCGGGTGCAACTGCGGGGAAACGCCTACGAGCACGACCGTGAGGTCGGCCTGCATTATCAGATTCACCGGGGCATCGGTGTGCATCATGCTGCCGCCCTGGCCCGGGATGAGCCGCTGAAGGTCGCCATCTTTGTCGGCGGCACCCCGGCGATGGCGGTGGCGGCGATGATGCCACTACCGGAAGGGCTCTCCGAACTCACCTTTGCCGGTGCGCTCGCCGGCCACCGCATTCCGATGGTCAGGCGGCCGGGACGGCCGGCGATCTATGCCGATGCCGACTTCGTGATTGAAGGCACGATCACCGGCCCGGCCACCAAGCCCGAAGGCCCGTTCGGGGATCACCTCGGCTACTACGCCCGGCAGCACAACTTTCCCGTGCTCAGGGTGGACCATGTCTGGCAGCGGGAGGGGGCCATCTGGCCGGTGACGGTGGTCGGCCGGCCACCCCAGGAAGACACCCTGTTTGGCTGGCTGGTGCACGAGCTGACCGGCCCGGTGATTCCGACGGTGCTGCCGGGCATCTCCAGCGTTCACGCCGTCGATGCCTCGGGGGTTCATCCGCTGCTGCTGGCCGTCGGCAGTGAACGCTATCTGCCCTGGCGGCCCTCGACTCGGCCGGCCGAGCTGCTCACCCAGGCCTCGGCGATTCTGGGCCAGGGGCAGCTGTCGCTGGCCAAATACCTCTGCATCGTCGATGGGGCCGACGCCCCCGGCCTTGATGCCCACGACGTGCCGGCCTTCCTGCGGCACCTGCTGGCCCGGGTCGACTGGCGGCGGGACTGTCACTTCCAGACCGAGACGACCATCGACACCCTCGACTACTCCGGCAGCGGATTCAATGCCGGCTCAAAGCTGGTGATCGCGGCCAGGGGACCGGCGGTGCGGCAGCTACCGACCACGCTTGCCGTTGAGTTGCCGTTGCCGGATGGCTTTGCCCATCCCAGGGTCTGCCTGCCGGGCGTCGTGGCAATCAGTGGCCCACCGATCGAACCGCGGCCAACACTGGCCGCTCCGGATGAAGCGTCCATTTGGCAGGCGACTGAGGCGGCCCGCTGGTCAGCCGACATCGAGCGGCTGACCGCAGCCATCGGGCCGAGCCACCCGCTGCGGGACTGGCCGCTGCTGGTGGTGGTTGACGACAGCGACTTCGTGGCGGCCGACCTGGCGAACTTTCTTTGGGTCACCTTCACACGGTCAAACCCCGCAGCTGATGTCCACGGCGTCGGGGCGAGCACCCACAACAAGCACTGGGGCTGCGCCGGTCCACTGGTGATCGACGCCCGGCTCAAGCCGCACCATGCACCGCCTGTCGAAGAAGATCCGGCAGTGACCGCCCGGGTAGATGAACTCTGCCGAGCCGGCGGCCCGCTGGCCGGCATGCTTGAGTAAGCCGAGGCCGCGGCGGGCTCAGCCTGCGGCTGGAATTTCGCTGATGCGAATCTTGGTGGCGACCGACCGGTGGCCGGTGCGGCGGCGATAATTCTTGCGGCGGCGGAACTTCTGAATGTAGATCTTTTCGCCCTGTACCAGGCCGAGCACCTCGGCCTTGACGACGGCACCGTCGATCACTGGTGCACCCAGTTGCAGCTTGCCATCCTTGCTGACAGCCAGCACCTTGTCGAGCACGAGTTCACTACCCCGCTCAGCCGGCCGGAAGTCGACTTCGAGTTCCTGCCCTTCACTGACCCGGTACTGACGACCGCCGTCGGCGATGATGCAGTAGTGATGCCCCCCTCCGACCATCGTGTCGGCGGTGCTGGCTTCGGTGGAATTCGCGGTGGCGGCCATGGAAGGATCCTCGTCAGTCAGAATCAGGGTCGGCTCCGGCAAGCAGAGAACTCATTAGTGTAATCGGCTCCCGGAAAAATCCAGCCTCCCCGAGGAAACCGGGTTTTTTTCGTCCCGTCAGGGAAATCGCACCCCACGACCGCTGGCATCTCGGGCCTCGATCGCCAGGTGCTCAGGCGAGGCGGCGTCCTGTCCGACGATGTGCAGCTGGACGTGCGAGGCATCCTCAAACTGGGCAATCTCCCGCCGCTTGCGGTTGTTGATCCAGGTGGCCACTTCGTCGTGGACGGTCACCGTCAGATGGGCGATGTCCTCACGGGTGGCCGAAAGCTGCAACATCCGCATCACCTCGATCGCCATGCTCTCGGCGGTCTTGACGATGCCGGTGCCGTCGCAGGTGGGGCAGTCACGAAAGATGCTTTTCCGCAAGGATGGCCGAATCCGCTGCCGGGTCATCTCGATCAGGCCGAAGGGGCTGGTCCGCAGCACCTTGGTCCGGGCCCGGTCCCGCTTCATGGCATCGTGCAACGCCTTCTCGACCCCGCGGCGATACTTCTCCCGCCGCATGTCGATAAAGTCATTGACGATCACGCCCCCGAGGTCCCGCAGCCGCAGCTGTCGGGCAATCTCCTTCGCGGCAATCAGATTCATCTGATAAGCGTTCTCCTCGGCCGACTTCTCGCTGCGGAAGCTGCCGGAGTTGACATCGATGGCCACCAGCGCCTCGGTGGTGTCGATCACAATCGAACCGCCCCCCTTCAGCGGCACCTTCCGCTGATTGATCCGGCTGATCTCCTCCTCGAGCCGATAGCGATAGAACAGCGGCTCTTTGCCCTCATACAGCTGCAGTCGGCCGGCGTACTTGGGCATCACCAGTTCCAGGAACTCACGGGCCCGCTCGTAGGCGGCCGGGTCGTCGATGAGAATCCTGCCGACATCCTCGGTGAACATGTCCCGGATCGTCCGGATGATCATGTCGCTTTCCTGATAGATGTCGATCGGGGCCGAGTACTTTCGCATCCGCCGCACGATGCTCTTCCAGAGCCGCAGCAGATAGGCCATGTCGCGGGCCATCTCTGACTTGGTTCGCTCGGTGCCGGCGGTTCGCACCACAAAGCCGACGCCCTTGGGGGGCTGCAGGGTCTGCATGATATCCCGCAGCACCCGCCGCTCCCGCTCGTTGTCGATCTTCTTCGAGACCCCGACCCGGCCCAGCGGCGGCATCAGCACCAGGTAACGGCCCGGAATGGAGATGTAGGTTGAGAGGGTCGGCCCCTTGGTGCCGAAGCCCTCCTTGATCACCTGCACCAGCACCTCATCGCCCCGCTTGAGGACGTCCTGAATGGGCGGCTTCACCCGCGGCCGGTCGCCGATGCGGGGCTTGCGGCGACGGTCACCGCCCCGGCCCGATTCCCCTTCGCCAGCCGCCTTTCCCGGCTCGGTCAGCTCGAACGCCTTGTCAGGGTCGAGCCCACCCTGGCGGTAGTACTGCGGCTCGATGTCGCTGATGTGCAGAAAGCCGTTGCGGCCCACGCCAAAATCGACAAAGGCGGCTTGAATCGAGGGCTCGATGTTGACCACCCGGCCCTTGTAGATGTTGCCGACAAAGTTCTCCTGGCTGGTTCGCTCGACATAGAGCTCTTCCAACTGCCCGTCCTCGATGATCGCGATGCGGCATTCCTCCGCCTGCGTCACGTTGATCAGCATTTCTTGTTTCATCATTCATCCTTTTGAAGTTTCCCGGCGTCCCCTGGTGGGACGGGGGCGTCACGCAACCGTCTCCGCCAAAAGGCGGCGCATCTGGTCGCGCAAAAAGGCCTTCACCTCGCGGGCACTGTTCATTTCCAGCGCCCGTACGGCGACCGCCTGACAATCGGTGACCGATACGCTTCGGACCACCTGCTTGATTTCGGGAATGGCTGCGGCCGGCACACTGAGCTGCCGCAGCCCGAGGCCCAGCAGCAGCTGGGTGTACATGACACTGCTGCTCATCTGGCCGCAGACGCTGGCCGGCACCCCCGCCTCGGCCGCCACGTCGAGCGACCGCTTCAACAGCCGCAGCACCGCCGGATCGCAGGCACTGTAGAGATCGGCCACGTCCTTGTTGCCGCGGTCAACCGCGAGGGTGTACTGGATGAGGTCGTTGGTGCCGACCGAGACGAAGTCGACCTCCTTGATGAAGGCATCGAGCATCATCGCGGCGGCGGGCGTCTCAACCATGATGCCGATCGGCAGCTTGGGGTTGAAGTCGATGGCGTGCTCGGCCAGGTCCTCCATCACATCGGCCAGCACCATCCGGGCCTGCCGCAGCTCGACGATGGTGGAGACCAGCGGAAACATCACCCGGACATCGCCATGCACGCTGGCCCGCAGCACCGCCCGCAGCTGGGTGCGGAACATCGGCAGCTGTCGCAACGACAGCCGGATGCTTCGCAGGCCGAGGCAGGGGTTCCGCTCTTCCTCGGGGCTGGTCTCCGTCAGCATCTTGTCCGAGCCGAGGTCGAGCGTGCGGATGACCACCGGCTTGCCGTTCATCGCCTCCACCACCTCCCGGTAGGCCCGGTAGTGGTCCTCCTCGCTCGGCTCCTGCTTGCTGGTCAGGTAGAGAAACTCGGTGCGGTAGAGCCCGATGCCATCACAGCCGCGGCGGAGGCACTGCTCGGCCTCCCCCGGAAACTCGATGTTGCCACTGATCTGCACCCGGACGCCATCGGTGGTTTCGCCCGGCAGGTCACGCAGCCGATCGAGGGTGGCCGCCACGGTCTGAGCCGCCTCAACCTCCAGCCGATAGCGGGCAATCGTCTCTTCATCGGGCTGCAGGATGACCACGCCCTGGTTGCCATCCAGAATCACCGGCTCACCACCGGAGACATCGGCGAGGAACGGCCCGATACCGACGACCGCGGGAATCTCGAGGCCTTCGGCGACAATCGCCGTGTGGCTGCCGGGCCCGCCCAGTTCGGTGGCGAACCCCTTCACAAACCGGCGGTCGAGGCCGGCCGTTTCACTCGGTGTCAGGTTGTGGGCCAGGATCACGACCGGCTCAGAGATGGCCGCCAGCGTCTCTCGCCGCTGCCCCAGCAGGTTCCTCAGCAGGCTCTTCTCGATGTCATAGATGTCGTGGGCCCGCTGCGAGATGTGGTTGTCGAGGCTCTGGAAGACCTTGGCATATCGGCGGAGCGTGCGGCTGACGGCATATTCGGGCCACCAGTTCCGATCACGCACGGCACTGATGAGTTCCTGCTGCAGCCGCTGGTCGTGCAGCATCGCCAGATGGGCGTCGAAGATCGCCGCGTACTGCTCACCCAGTTCCTCGCGGATGGCGTCGCGGTTCCGCTCGATTTCAGCCGCCGTCTCGGCCACGGCATGGGAGAGACGCTGCAATTCCGTGTCGACAGCACTGCGGGCGACAAACCGCCGGGGAATCCGGAAGCCCTCGCTATCGAGCACAAGCGCTTCGCCGATGGTTACCCCCGACGAAACGGCAATACCTTGAAGTTTGAGCATGGCTGCCGGTGCCGCGGGCAGCAGCCGGACAGAGCAGGGAGATCGCCCCTTTGGCGGCAAGGCCCACCAGCGGCGATCAGCGTCCTACCGTCCAGGCGCCCGGCGTCGCCGGTCTCCTTGTTTGGGTTGTGTCTGGGTTTGTGGTTCCGGGCAGGAGCCGCCGCTTGGCGACAGCCGCCGAAATCCCGCGTCCCGACACCGGTCGGGAGCGGGGCGTTTGGTTCATTTCGAAGCGGGGCCGGTTTAGACCGCCGCCCGTTCCCCGGAAGCATCGCCCGGGGGCTGTCTCTCTGGGTCTGTTGTATCGGGGTGCAGAGCTGAATTGGCTTCAGTCGCAAAATTGTGTTCGAACAGGCTGCCGATCGCATCGACCGCTTCACGGGCGTCAGGGCCGGTCGCCTCGACGACCAGCCGTGTCCCCGCTTCAGCGGCGAGGGTGAGCAGGTCGAGAATACTCTTGCCATCAACCCGCTGGGCATTGCCCACCACCTCGATCCGCGACTGCCAGCGGCGGGCCTCCCGCGCAAACAGGTCGGCCGGCCGGGCATGCAGTCCCTGTTCGAGTGCAACGATAACTTCACGGGAATGGGTCTGGTTCATCGATGAATCAATCGGCAGATCAGTTCTTTGGGGGGTCACGAGGCGATGCTCTGGGCATCGGCCTCTTCGAGCAGCCGCCAGACGTCCTGGGGGCCTGCCGCCGCTTTCAGGGTTTTGCAGAAGCTGTCGTCCCGCAGTTGCCGCGAGATGTTCTCCAACGCCCGCAGATGGTCGCCGGGACGATCAGGCGGCGAAACCAGCAGGAAAAACAGCTGCACCGGGTCGCCATCGAGGCTCTCAAAATCGACGCCCTGCTGGCTGATCGCCACCGTGCCAATCAGGCGATTCACGCTGGGGTGCTTGGTGTGCGGCACGGCAACGCCCCGGCCAATCCCGGTACTGCCGAGATCTTCCCGCTTCATAATCGCCTTGACGATGCTTTCCATTTCGCTGGAAGCAATTTTGCCGGCGTCGACCAGCGACTGTGTCATCTCGCGAATGACACCTTCCTTGGACGTGGCGGCAATGTTGGGCCGAATCGCCTCGACCGCGACAAAGTCTGAAAATTTCATGGTTTCGCTACTCGTAATCACCCGCGGCTAGGTCCGCCGGGTGCTCTCAGCATGTTTATGGTCCCGCACCTTTTCTTTGTGCTTCCGCAGTTGCTGCTCCAGTTTTTGCACGGCACCATCCACGCTCCGCCAGAGGTTGGCCGAGCTTTCGTGGCTGACGAGTTCGTGAAAGTGCTCGGCTGAGGCAATGATCTCGACAGCCGGCAACGAGGCGTTCGCGAAATCGACCGTGACGTTGAGTGACGTGATTTGGCTGAAGTACCGCTGCAGCCGCGACACCTTGGCCACAATTTTTTCCTGCGAGACAGGGCTGAGGTGGCCGTGACGGGCCGAAACATTTATCTGCACAAGACCGATCCTTTCTGAATCTAGCCTGAAACACGCAACTTGTGGTGCGGGGCCCGCCCGGCAGCGGCCTCAACGGCACCCCCAAGAGGGGCTGCCCTGAGGCTGCCGACCGTCCTGGCGGCCGGTCATTGCTGCCGCAAACCTCGCTCGCGGCCTGGTGCGAGCATAGAGCAGGCTCGGGAAGGGGACAAACGACCGGCGTTTTATCGGTTCTCTAGGCCAATCCCGGCCACTTCACTGCCCGCCGATGGCCGCCGCCGGGCTCGGCTGCCGGGGCACCAGCAGCCCCTTCTCCAGCCGCTTCCGCCACCAGTCGGCACCGTCGCGGCGCTGTTCAGGAGGCCAGTCGGGGCGATACTGGATGAGGTCGGAAGGCTCCAGCTCGAATCGCTCGCGGAGCCAGGCAAAGGCGTAGCGGCGCAGCAACAATTCGTCGCTTTCCAGCAGATCGATCAGCCGCCCGGTCAGGTCGTCTGCCGAGGCGGCCGGGAGATTGCGTCGGGCCAGCCCGATCGCAGGAGCGGCCTGATCGGCGGGCAGGTGGTCGCGGAAGGCTTTCTCCAGCACCCGCGCCAGTGTCGGATCGCTGAGGGCCAGCGGAATGGTCGCTGCCTCCAACTGCTCCCACAGCCCGGCTGCCGGGCCGGTCGGCGGTGGCTCGCGGAGCAGCTCCACCAGTTCGTCGTAGCGACCGACCAAGGCCAGGGTCTCAACTGCCGCCATCCGATTTTCAATTCGCCGATCGACCGATAGTTCGATCAACGCCTTCAGCAGCGGGTCGCCGCTGGTGGCTGCGGTGACCAGGGCCTCGCTGGCCGCTTTTTCAAGCGAGGGAATCCGCCGCAGCGGTATTGCCCACTGTGGAAGCTCGGCGATTGGCCGCCGCGTGGCCGTGAGCGGGTCGGTCTCTGCCCACTCCAGCAGCTCCATCGGTTTGAGCTCAGTCTCAGCATCGATGCCTCGCAACAGCACCCGCGGCGGCAGGCCACCCGCCTGCGTCTGTCGCCAGTTGATCGGCTGCCCCAGCGGCAACAACCGGGCTACCGGACTCTGAGCTGTCTGCCGGGCCGCCAGTTGCGTGTCGGGCAGTCTGGTCACCTCAACCGCCACCCCACCCGGCAGCCCCGCAAGGATGACGCCGTTGAGACCCCCGGCCGCCAAGCCCAGTTGGGCCGCTTCGTCCGCCGAGCGAATGATCAGGCTGCCCGCCAGCAGCTCGATCCGTGGCATCCCGGCGCTGTCGATCTTGAGGACGGCATGGGTGCGGGGCCGCATGCGTACCTGCACCCCGCCGACGTTGAAGCTGGGACTCAGCCCGGGCGGCACCTGCACCTCTTCCTGAACAGCCAGCTCGGCATCGGCCGGCAACGCCTGCCAGCCGTCCAGTTCAGCCGGCGGGATCGCCTGCGTGCGATGCAACACAAAGCCGCTGCCAACGATCGCATCGTTTTCTAAAAAACCAAGCACGGGTAAATCTTTCGCAGCTGCCGGTGAGGCCGACGTGATGGTGGTCGGCGCGACGGCAGCCGCTGGTGTTGGCGGGGCAGCTGCCGCCTCGTCGGCGGGAAGCTGCGGGCCCGGCACGGTGGCGGCGATCGCCATGGCCGTGCCCTGCGGCACCTGCGGACGGTTGGCCATCGAACTGATTGGGGATGGCGATGGCGACTCGGTGGCTGGCGCTGATGCGGTCTCGCCCGTCGGCGGGGAATCGGTTGCAGCCATCTCCGGCCGGGCCGGTGTCGGCTCGCCCGCTACCGACGGCTGAGGTGCGGCTGGCTGTTGGGCCGCAGGTTCATCCGTTCCGGCTTCCGCTACAGGTGGTGGCCCAGCCCCCACGGCCGCGGGTGCGGGTTCGTTGCCTGCAACATCCTCCACGGCATCGGCCGCTACTGGCGGGGCGACCACGGCCGGCTGCCGGGCGGCAAGCTGCTGCTCCCGGTCGGCGGCACCGCCACGAGAAAGTTGCACGCCCAAGATCACCGCCAGCAGCAGCAGGAGGGCGACCGCGGTTGCTGCCGCAACTGCCGCTCCCCGCGATCGCCGCCGCGGTGCCGGTGCCGCCGGTGTCTCATTAACTGTCTCGGGCTGACTCTGCTCCAGCGCATCGAGTTCAGCCCGGATGGCGCGGGCGTTGGCAACGCCCGTCGCATGCTCTGTTTCTGCGGCCAGTTGCTCCGACCGGCGTTTGATCGCCTCGCCGAGTCGCTTCCGTTCCTCATCGTTTAAGTCGATAGCCAGTTCGGGCTGGCCCGTCATGCCGGCCAGCAAATGATGGCACTCAGCAACCTCGCAAAGCTGGACGTCTGACTGGACGCAGTTCTGCTCGAAAGGGCCGAGCAGGTCGGGCTCCATCGCGTTGTCGAGAAACTCAGCCACACTGTTGGCGCTGGCCGCCAGCCCTCGGCCGTCGACCCGTGCGGCCGGAAGTTCGGTCCGATCCAGCACGTCGCGAATTTTCTGCTCGAGCTTTTGGGCCGGCTCGGCCGCGGCCACCTTTTGGTCCAGCTCAAGGTGGTCCTGCTCAGGCAGCACACGATCCCGCCAGGCCAGGAGGGTCCGCAGGGTCAATTTCATCAGCGTCGCTCCAATCCCATTCGGGCGGGGGTGGCGGCCACCGCTACCGCCGGCCGCCGGTACCCACCGTAAAGGTTAGTGCCATGCCGGGCCAAAATCCGTACCAAAAAGCACTCCACGCCTCCCGGCGGCGAACAGAACGGTCGTTTTCGCCGTAAAAAACCGGACGGGGAACGCCCGCTCCATAAGAAATTTTTCCCCACTACTATTTCTATGCAGACCGACAGTGCGACCGTCCGTGTCAAAACCGCTATGCATGCGACCAATGAAAAGGTGCGACTGAGGGCCCGCCATGCGATGCTGCTGCGGCAGGCATCGGGCTATATCGAGTTGGCTGAACTTGGCAGCCAGCCCGACGAACCCCCTCTACCCGCGGTGGCACGGCTGCTGCGACGGGCAATCGCACTGCTTGATGAACTGCCGACGGAAACCCGGCTGGGTGGTGACCCGCTGGTGCTGCGGGCTGAGGCGCTGCGAACGCTGGGGCGGTACGCTGAGGCCCTGCCGCACTATCGGGCGGCAGTGGCCGAACGGCAGCGGTCGGTCGCTGGCTGGCTGGGACTGGGCTGGTGCCTGAAACGGCTCGACCGCTTGGCTGATGCGATTGTCGCGCTGACCCAGGGCGTCGTCGCCTGCCCTCACGAGCCGATTCTTTCCTACAATCTGTCGTGCTACCACTCGCTGGCAGGCAACGTCACCGAAGCGGTCACGTACCTCACCCGAGCGATTGCCTCTGACGATCGCTTTCGGGCACTGACCGACGCCGAGCGAGACTTTGACCCGATCCGTGATGACCCGCGGTTTGTGGCCGTCATCGAGCAGGGTGTATAACCGGGCCGGGCCTCTCGGATTGGCGGAAGGAGCCATGACCAACCCGGCTTTGCAGGAAGTAATAGCGCTGCTGGGGCATCCGGCAGCGGGTACACCGGCACAATATCTGTTCGAGCGGGTGGTCGTCGGTGATTCACTCGACTGGCGGTTCGTGACATTGGAGGTGCAGCCGGAACGACTGGCCGCAGCCTTCGCCGGCTTGGAGGCGATGAACTTTCGCGGCTGCCTGCTGGCTGGCTTACTGCAACAGCCTGCGGCTGAACTTCTGCCCGCCATCAGCCCGGCGGCCCGGTTTGCCGGAGGGTGCAGCCTGGTCGAGCGGACGTCCGACGGCCTCCGCGGCCATCTCACATCAGGCCGCGGCCTCGTTGAGGCGGTGCGGCTGCATACCGACCCTGCTGCTACGGCCGCCGTCATCATCGGCAGCGGGCTGCTGGCCCGGGCGACAGCCCTTGAACTGACCTTGGCGGGCGTGCCTGAACTCGTTGTTGCCGACCCATGGGAAAACGGCGGCGACAGCCTGGTGACGGCGATTGCCGGCATCGAGGGCGGGCAGGCGTGCCTGCTGCCGGCCGAGCCGGAATTGCTCATCCCAGAGCGAGCCGGGCTGGTAGTGGTGGCGGATGACCAGCGGCCGTTTCCGACCAGCTGCAGCCTGACCGGGTTGCGGGAGGACTTGGTGGTGGTTGATGCGTCGCTTGAACCCAAGGCCTCGCTCGTGCTTGAAGCAGCGACCGCTGCCAGATCCTGTCGGGTGGATGGTCTTGAAGTGGCCACGGCCATTCTCGCCATCGACTTCCAACTGCTCACCGGCATCGAAGCCGACGCCGAACTGCTCCGGGACGCGTTGGACGAATTCCTGGATTGCTAGCCGCTTGCTTCACGGAAAGACCGGGCTTCCTGCCCGGCTTTCCTTGGCGGAAGCCTGCGAAGCCGAGGTTCGCAAGCTTCCG
>CALAZQ010000310.1 GCA_937926325.1 uncultured Planctomycetaceae bacterium
TCACCCGTCCCCGCCGGAAAACGCTGGCTTTTCGCCGAAAAACACGCTTTCCGCCCGCACAAAACCTGCAAAAATTTTTCCGGGTGACATTTTGGGGCGGTGCGCCATTTCCGAGATGTCATGGGGTTCATTCTTGGCCCGCAATCAATCTTGAGGGAGGAAAGCTATGGGCAAGCTGTTGCAGCGGTGCCGGCGTCGGAGAAAGGCTGCCGTCGCGCGAGGTGGCGTCCGGCACCACGCCGGGTTCACACTGATTGAGCTTTTGGTGGTGATTGCCATTATCGGGGTGCTGGTGGGGCTGTTGCTGCCGGCAGTCCAGCAGGCGAGGGAGGCTGCCCGGCGGTCGGCCTGCGCGAACAACCTCAAGCAGATGGGCCTCGCCGCGCTGACGTTCGAATCGGCCCGCCGCGGGTATCCGCCGTCGGCGACGGGGAGCGGGAATGGCACCGGGAGCGGGGTGGGGGGCATTCCTTTCTTTGGCCTGATCCTGCCCTACATCGATGAGGCAGAGCCGAGGTACACCGGACCAACAGCCCACCCCACGCTTCAGAAAAGCGGGGATACCATCAAGTGGGATGAGGGCGTCGGAACGTGGGGCACCAACTTTGAAATCCTCGCCAAAACGGCCCGCCCGTTCATGACTTGCCCGACCCGAGGGAGTCGGACAACGGGCACGGATAAGCAGGTGACCTTTGACTACGGCACCGTGGGCTCAACACATCCGACCCAAGGATATCGTGGCGACCACAAAGACCCGCTCTGCTTCGCGTATGCGAACGTCCGTTGCAGTAACGTTATGTATCCGCCCGGGACAGGATGGCCGTCGGGTGCACCTGGAAAGTACCCCGGGCTGGCAAACTGCGTCATCCAGCTTGCGATGGGGCCGACGAATGCTGATGGCAACATTGTGACGCATCTTCAGGGCCAGATGGGCACGCCCTGTTATCAAGGCTGGCGGCCACGGTTAAAGGCCGAGCACATTGTGGATGGCACCAGCAAGACGGCGATGCTCTCGGAAACTCATCTCTGGCAGGGCGAACTCGGCAAGCGGGGTAACTGCCCATGGGTGGCACCGGATGGTGCCACGTCCCGTTCTTGCGGAGACAAAGGCTATGACAATCCACCCCTGGCCAGCGGCAGCAACGGCAAGATGTTTGCCTTCTTTAACTTCGGCGGCGTTGCTCGCGGGCCGGAGGACGACGCTGTGAACACGACCGTCGGTTCGTGGCATCCGAACATCTGCCAGATCGTGATGGCCGATGGCTCGGTGCGGGCGATGTCGGTGGCCATCAGCCAGACGACGCTCACCCGGCTTGGCGACCGCCGCGACGGCCAGGTGATCGAAATTCCTTGAACCAGAAAGCTTTTCGCGGATGATCATCTCATGGTCTGTTCAACGTCGCCCCGTGTTGGCAGTGCTCTGCCTGGCGGCCATCACGGCTGTGCCATTCGCCGGCGGCTGCAACCGGTCAGGCCTCGTGAAGGTGAAGGGCCGCGTGGCCTATGCCGACGGCACCCCCGTGCCGCTGGGGCGGGTCGTCATCGACAGTGGTGACAGCCCGACCGGCGCCTGGGGCCGGATCAAGTCGGATGGCCGATTCACGATCGGCACGCTCAAGGAAAACGACGGCATGACCCCGGGCACCTATCGCGTGGCGATTCTCGATGCCAGTACGGCAAGCGGCCCCGAGGGGCCGGGGAAACAGTTCGTGGACGAGCGGTTTACCGACTACGCCACGTCGGGCCTCGAATTTCGCGTGCCCGAGCAGACCGACTGGCAGATCACGGTGGAGCCGCCAAAAGCCTCCCGCTGACGCCACCAGCCCACGGCAGCTGCGACCGCGGATGGCTGTTGCGACGAATCTTTGCTGCGGCTTACGCCAGCAGGTCGTGGATCACATGGCCGTGGACATCGGTCAGTCGCCGCTCGA
>CALAZQ010000311.1 GCA_937926325.1 uncultured Planctomycetaceae bacterium
GGTTGATTGACCAGGCCCAGACGAGACCAGCAGCGAAAAACGTCACGGCCGCAGTTCGGCTCATCCAACAAAACATCTTTCTTCTCTCGCCCCCTTCAAACGTGGTTGTCGCCCTGCGGCAACTGATTTCAAACCTTCGTGCCCTTCGTGCCTTCGTGGTGACCCACTCAACACGCACGACCGCGAAGCAGCTTCACTTCGAGCGGCCAAACGCTACTGCTCAAGCTCAGCGATCAGCTTGGCAAGCGCCGCCTGGGCTTCCTCGGGCTTCATCGTCCGTATGGCCAGCAGCTGGGGTCGTAGGCCAACCGCCCAGGCAGGATCGGCGGCAATCTTGGCGTCCGCCTTGGCCCGCAGGGTGTCGTGGTCGGCACCGGTCGCAGCCGCGGCGACGGCCACCACGCTGCGAAGATATTCAGCCGCCTGCACCTCGGGGTTGGCCTTGGCCGGGGCATCAAACCGGCCAAGGGACCAGGCAATGCCCTCGGCTAAATGCTTCTGAAAGGTGGCATCCTTCCAGGTGGCATCATTGTGGCCGAGGTTCGTGTAGAAGACCCGGCCCCGGCCGTAGTCACGCACCCAGGCGACCGGCACATGCCAGGGCAGCTTGGGGTTGCTGGCCGCCATGTCGATTGAGAGCAGCACCCGGACGTTCTCCGGCTTGTACCGCGGATCGTACTGGTAGATCTCGTCCTTCCAGCGGAACCGCTCGGGAAACATCGCCGCCACGCGGTGGTCCGGCTCATGGTTGACGAAGCCATGCTCACCACCGGCGTTCCACGGATGGCCGGCAAAATGCCCGCCGATCATCTCGACATAGGCGTCAGAGCTTTTCAGGGTGTCGCTGGCCGCATGCATGCCGATAAAGGCATGGCCCGCCTCAATCCACTCCAGGAACGCCCCCAGGTCGGGAATCGGCAGTTCGCCGGTGGTGCTGACAAACATCACGCCATCAAACTGGGCGAGCGACTCTGGCGCAAAGGCGACGGCGAACTGCCGCTTGAGTTCCTCCTGCCAGGGCTGGTCGGCCGTACGGAACTCCTGCTGGGCCTGCTTGAACTCGGCCTCGATCGCCGCCCACTGCTCATCGCTGGTGTCCCGGCCCCGGCGGGGCCGCCGCGGCTGGGCCGGACGATTCGGCGGCATCCGCAGGAAATCGACATGGAACAGCCCGGTCTCGCGGCCCAGCTGCTCGAGCACCGGCTCAGCGGTGTTGATTGACCCGTGGCGATAGCCGGTGGTGACCGTCACCGCCAGAATTCGCGCCGGCGGTTCCGCCCCGCGGGCGGCTGCCGGCAGCAGCAAACCGACCACTGCTACGAGCTTGCACAAACGAAACATCTTCATTGAGGTTCTCCGCTGGAATCGTGAATACACCAAAGCGAATCGTGCGTCCGCAGAAAGATCTCCCCATCGACACAGACCGGGGTGGCGACGGTCATTTCATCGACCCTGCCCTCACCCACGACTGTGAAGGCCGGCTCGGCCGTGTCAGCCGGCCAGGCCAGCAGCCAAGAGTGGCCATCCTCACGGGTCAGAATCACCCGGCCATCGACGATCACCGGGGACGCGCTGTAGGCATTGCGGTTCTTGGGCAGCTGGCCTTCCCAGAGGGTCTTTCCTGTTGCGACATCAAGACAGGAGACCTCGCCCTTGTCACCACCGATCACCAGGCGGCCATCCTTCACCGCCGGTGTCGGCACATCGGCGCCGAGCGGCTCCCGCGTCCAGGCAATGTGCGTCGCGGTCACATCACCGCTACCCCCCCGCCGGATCGCCGTCACACTCTTGCCGCGGGCATAGGGGGCGATCACATATTCGCCGGCCACCACCGGCGAGGCGATCGACCGGAAATATTTGTGGCCGGTCGGATTGAGGCCACCCACCCGCCAAAGCTCGCGGCCGTCAGCCGCATCGTGGGCCGTGACATGATCGGCCCCAAGCACAACGAGCAGCTCGGCCGGTTCCTGCCAGGCTGGGTTCCCCGCAACCACGACTGGCGTTGAGTAGCTCTGGGCCGCCTCTTCCGGGGCATCGAGCATCCGGTCGTGCTTCCAGAGCAGCTCCCCCGTCAGCCGGTCGAAGGCAGCCAGATAGCTGGGGCCGGTCTGCATCACGGCCACCACCACCGCCTTGGCCGTCAGCACCGGCGAGGTGCCAAGGTCCCACCAGAGGGTGTCCTCACCGAAGCGGTCTTGCAGGTTGGTCTTCCAGACAACGCTGCCGTCGGCCAGCTTCAGGCAGGCCAGTTCGCCGCTCTTGAAATAGACCCAGACATGCTCGCCATCAGTGACCGGCGAGGAGTTACAGCCGGTCGCCTTCTTGTGCTTGCCGGGGCGGACCTCCCCGAGCTGCCGCCGCCAGACTTCCTTGCCGCCGCGATCAAAGCAGAGCACACCGTCGCGGCCATCAATGCCGCAGGTAAGCACGAGTCGGTCACCCCAGACCGCCGGCGTACTCGCCCCCAGGCCCGGCAGGGTCACCTTCCAGCGGACGTTTTCCGTCGGGCTCCACGAGCTGGCATACCCACTGCCCCCGGCAACACCGTCGAGCAGCGGGCCGCGCCAGTTCGGCCAGGCGGACGATTTCGCTGGGACGCGGCGGGCCGCCACCGGCAAGACCTTGAGCCTTCTCGAACCGACTGCAGCCTGCTCAGCTGCCGCCGCCGGAGCCCCAGGCTTCCACCAGCGGTCGAGGTCGGCCCGCAGGGTCTTCACGACATCCGGGTGGGCTGCAGCCAGGTTGTTGGTTTCATCGGGATCGACCGCCACGTTAAAGAGTTCGATCTCCCCGGTCTTGAACCGAGCCTTTGAGACCGGATCGGCCCGCCGGGCCTCGTAGGCAGACAGTGCATGCGGCCCAGGTACCCCAGCGGTCACCGGCTCGATCAGTTTCCAGGTTTCTCCCGACGGCATGTCCTTGACCGTCCACCGCCAGAGCAGGTTGCGGCCGGGCTCATCGAGATCGACCAGCGTGTGCTGATAACAGCCGCCGAAGAGCTGCTTGCGGGCGTCAACCGCCTTCGCATCGAGCAGGTCGATGCCGGGCAGACCAGCCGGTGGCTCGATCTGACAGCTTGTCAGGATCGTCGGCAGCAGATCGAGTGAGCTGGCCAGGGCCTCGCTGCGGCCCGGCGGAATCCGCCCGGGCTGCCGCAGCATGATCGGGGTCCGCAGCCCACCGTCATAGGGCGAAAGCTTCGACTTGCCGGCAAAGCTGCCCTGCTTGGGGTTCGTGATCCAGCCGTTGTCGCAGACATAAACCACGAGCGTGTTTTCCGACAGCCCGTGTTCATCGAGATGCTCAAGCAGATCGCCAACCGTCTGGTCAAACCGCTCGACGTTGCCCCAGTAGCGGGCCACGTGGACGCTGTCTGTCTTGGACTGGTAGTGAGCCACGAGTTCCTTGCCAGGATCATGCGGATCATGGGGCAGCATGGGGGCATACCAGACAAAGAAGGGCTGGTCGGCCTGACGCTGGCGATCAATGAAGTCGTAGACCGGCTGCATCGTCTTGCGGCCGATGTCGAGCCCTTCATCACCATGCCGCGACCCCTTGGTCATTCCCTCATCAAACCCACCGCGTGAGAAGTGCCCCTGCCACCACTTGCCGGTCTGCAGACTCTTGTAGCCGTGAGCCCCGAGCAGCTTGGGCAGTGTGGGCCAGCGTTCCAGCCGCCGGTTCATCTCCTCCCGGCCCTGCTCGAAGAGTTTCTTGCCAGCCGGTGATCGCCGTGGCACCCCCGGCTGCTCGGGCGGGTCGTTGCCGGTGATCAGGTGCTCATGCGGATAGTGGCCCGTGATCAGGGAAGCCAGGCTCGGGCAGCAGAGGCTGCTGGGCACATAGCCGCGGGTAAAGACCAGGCTTTCAGCTGCGAGCCGGTCGAGGGCTGGGGTTCGCAGCTGCGCATGACCCAGAAACGCATAGTCTCGCCAGTGCTGGTCATCGGAGAGAATCAGCACGACGTTGGGCCGGGCGGGCTGCGCGGCGACAGCTGCCCGCGCCGGCACCGCCACAGCAGCGAGGAACAAACAGGCAATGAGCCGGACGGCCGC
>CALAZQ010000312.1 GCA_937926325.1 uncultured Planctomycetaceae bacterium
GGCGGCCAGCGGCTGACCGGCATGTCGGGCAACCAGAGTTCGATCCCGCTGGTCGGCTCTCCCTTTCAGTTCTCGCAGCACGGCGAAAGTGGTGCCTGGGTCAGCGAATTGCTACCCCACACGGCCGGTGTGGCTGACCGGCTCTGCTTCGTCAAGACAATGTTCACCGAGAGCATCAACCACGGGCCCGGCGTCACCTTCATGCAAAGCGGCTCGCAGATTCCGGGCCGGCCGAGCATTGGTGCCTGGCTCGACTATGGTCTCGGCCGTGAAACCGACGACTTGCCAGCCTTTGTCGTGCTGATCACCAAGAACAAGGGGGGCCAGCCGCTGCAGAGCCATCTCTGGGGGTCGGGCTTTCTGCCTTCCCGGCATCAGGCGGTGCGGTTTCGCTCTGGGGCCGACCCGGTGCTCTACGTCAACAACCCGCCGGGTGTGTCAGCCGAAAGCCGCCGGCGGATGCTCGACGGCCTGCGGCAGCTGCACGAGCATCAGTTTGCCGGCACGCCCGATGCCGAGATTGCCGCCCGGATCGCCAACTATGAAATGGCCTATCGGATGCAGGCGAGCGTCCCGGAGGCAACCGATTTCTCTGATGAGCCCCAGCACGTCCTCGACCGTTATGGTCCCGATGCCAAGGATGCCGGCAGCTTTGCCGCCAACTGCCTGTTGGCCCGGCGGCTGGCCGAGCGGGGTGTGCGGTTCATCCAGCTCTATCACCAGGGCTGGGATCATCACGGCGGGCTCAAGGGCGGCCTCAAGCGGCAGTGCCAGGAGACCGACCAGCCGGCCGCGGCCCTCGTGCAGGACCTTGCTGATCGGGGCATGCTCGATGAGACGCTGGTGGTCTGGGGGGGCGAGTTTGGCCGCACCAACTATTGCCAGGGGCTCTATCGGCCGGGGGCCGAGTTTGGCCGCGACCATCACCCCCGCTGCTTCACCAGCTGGATGGCCGGCGGCGGCATCAAGCCCGGAGTCAGCTGGGGTGAGACCTGTGAATACGGCTACAACGTCGCCCGTGACGGCGTGCACGTGCATGACTTCCACGCCACGCTGCTCCATCTGCTGGGCATCGACCACGAACGGCTGACCTACAAGTTCCAGGGCCGCCGCTACCGCCTGACCGATGTCCATGGCCATGTGGTCAAGGGCATTCTGGTGTAGCGTTACCGCTGTCGATCGACGGTTAGCTTCCTGGTGCCGCGGGCTGCTCTGCGGCGTAGGTAGCAAATGCCTTGGAAATCTCAGCCTGCTGTTCGTCCCCGCGGTGGAACAGGAGGCGGTAACGGAGGGCGATCCGCTCACCAGCCTTGAGCGTGATCGCTGCCGACTCTTTTTGGAGTCCAAGCGACTTCAGGCCAAAGGGGTTGGCGGTGAACAGGCCGTAGGTTCGCACATGCCAGGGCGTTGGGTGGCGAAAGGTGCCGGGGTGGCTCATGAAGGCGATGCCGTAGGTCTGGCCGTCGATCGGCCCGTGGTAGTCGACCCAGGCGGCCCGCTTGGCCCAGGCGTCGGCGTTCCGGTCACCCTCGCTGTTGACGATTTTACCACCCTGCTTGGCATCGACCCGGATCGACTCCGGCACCCGAATCGAGAGCCCGGCGTCCTTGAAGTCTTCAATCGTGGCCGGGCCGTGGGTGGCCACCAGATCGAGGGCGACGTCGATCAAGCGGTGTTCGCCCTCGACGGCACAGGTCAGCCGCTGCTCGACTGTCAGCACCGGCTGCTCGGTCGGTGAGAGCATGGTGGCGATGCTGTCGATCACGGCTGTCTTGCCACCAGTGAGGCTGCGATAGCGGTCGTGGCGGATGCTCCCGATGAAGGCGAGCCGGTTGTCCTTCGCCTTCGGCCCCCAGCTTTCCCGTTCATGCCAGGTGTCGGTATCAGCAATTCGCTGGTGGCCGAAGGTGATGCCCCGGTGATGGATGTGGTCAATCGCCTCACCAGGTACTTCTTTCATCGGAAAGCCCCGGGTCATCTCCTTGTCGTCCGGCCCGATCACCGGCCAGAGAAACGGCTTGTTGCCCTGATCGACGACGTAGGTCGTGAAGGGTT
>CALAZQ010000313.1 GCA_937926325.1 uncultured Planctomycetaceae bacterium
TAGAAATTGTCAAATCGCATGCCGGCTGCAACCAAGGCATCCATTGCCGGCGTGCGGAGATCCTCTGATCCGTAGGCAGCCAGGTCGCCCCAGCCCTGGTCGTCGGTGAGGATCATCAGAATGTTCGGCTGGCCGGCAGTGGTCGCCAGTCCGGCTGATTCGCCGACGGTTTGCGGCGAGGCAACTGTCAGCCCGGCTGCTCGCTTCGGAAAATCTCTTCGGTAGGCCCCCAGCAACGTCTGCTCGTCACCAGGCAACAGATAGAGCCGTCCCTGAATCGTCTTGGTTTCGCCTGCCGCCAGACCACCGATGCGGAAGTCGGCGTGGATGCAGGTGACAACACCCTGAAAGACCTCTTGGTAGGGCTCCCAAACCACTCCAAGAATCCATTTGTCATCCATCGAGACACAGCCGCAGAGGCCGTGAGAGGGCACCAAACTGCTCAGTGGCCGCGGATTGACGTCGTCACGCGACACTCCGGCCGGACAGTAGACCTGCCCGGGCACATACCGGGCCTCGGCTGCCCATGGCTGCGTTGGCAGCCGCACCAGTTGGCCATCGACGGCCACGAAGCACCGCTGGATGTAGGGCGGTTGACGCTCGCGTGCCTGGGCAGGGTCGCTGCCCGTGAACCGGTCAACCCGGACGCATGGCTGGGCCCAGTGGACCGCCGAAGGCCTCTCGGTCGGATTGTGGGCAGTCACGCTGAACCGCAGGCCGTCTTTCACCACCTCGATGCGGTGGGCTACGACGACACCATCGGCCAGTCGATCCTCCAGCAGGATAACGCCGGGCTCGGCGGACGGCAGCTGCCGGCTGGTGTGCGGAATCGTCGTCTCTCGCCAGTCCCGGTCAGTCGAGCCGGCCCGGCAGTAGGCCTCCAGATAGTTAATGCGAATCTCGCCACCCGGAAAGTCACCGCTGACGGTGAGAAAATGTTGATCCCAGCGAGCCTCGATCTCTGCGGCAAAACCTATCGAGCTCAGCTTCAAGAACAAGAGAGGGAGAACGATTACGCCCCACACGAACTGGAATTTGTTCGTCACTTATCGGTCACTTTCCTTTCAGGGCTGCCTCAACCGGCCGATGTATGATGATGCCGATGGCTGGGACAAAGACGCATCGTAAGACTCCTGCGGACACTATGATTCAACAGCCGACCCTATTATGGTCGCTTGATGAGCCCGAAGTCACCAGCACAGGAACGATTGCTTGTCGACCAGTCTCCACCTGAAGTGCCTGAGAGAATCGTTGAGCATGCCTACTCGTTTTCTAGCCGGCCTCGGACTCTGCCTTTTCTTCGCAATGGCCTCGGCCAATGCCGGCGAACCGTTTCCGCCGCTCTACAACAGCGAGCCGATCCAGCGGGGCGAGCCGCCGGCGG